>DAOMFD010000023.1:16161-18288 GCA_035429605.1 Steroidobacteraceae bacterium
CCTTGTCCGTCGACTTGTCTTCGTCGACGAGCACGTAGAACCGCTGGTCCAGCGTCACCCCCGGCGTGTCGACGGCCACACCGTTCTCGAAGCGGGGGCGGTAGATGGCCGTCTGGAGAGCGCGTTGCACGCTGGTCCCGTGACTCGGGTCGCCGGCGTCCTCGAGCACCTTCGCGTCGGCGACCCGCCCGCGCGAGGTCACCGTGAATCGGACCTCCACGTTGCGCACGACGACCTCGTCGGGCGAGCGTGACGCGAAGCGAGTCGCCGCGGTCGGCGGCACGTACGCGATCAGCACCGGCTTGCCGAACAGCAGGTCCGTCAGCTGCCTGCCGGCCACGGTCGCCGTTCCCGCGGCCCGCCAGGCGAGTTCGTAATTCGCAGCGGCCTTGTCCGGCAGTTGCCGCGACTGGTACCAGTCGCCGAGCAGCGTGCGCGTGTCGGCGACCTGCGCAGGCGACGGTGGATCGAGCTGGGTCGCAATGGCGACCGCGCGTTCCAGCGACCGCTGGCCATCGGACGTGACGCTGGTCGCCGACATGGCCGTCGTCACCATCGGCAGCGACTCCCCGAACATGGGGCGCGGCGGCTGGTCCGGCGACGGGGCCATGGAGGACGGATCGAGCAACTGGAGGCGTGCGCACTCGCCCAGCGCCGTGAGTGGCCCGATGAGTTCGCCGGCGTTCTCGCCCTTCTGACCCTCGATGATGCCGATCGACTGCCGCAGCGCGGTGCGGGCCGCATCGTACGAGCCGACGTGCATCAACCAGCGCCCGGCGGACTCCAGCGCCTGCGCGTACTGGACGCTCGAGGCGCCGTATTTTCGCTCGACGGTGCGCAGGATGTAGCGGCGCACCTTGAGTGCGTCGCTCACGCGGTCGAGTTCGGTGAGCGCGCTGGCGTATTTCTCGAGGTATGGCAGCTGCTCCTCGGTGAACAGTCCCTGTTCGCGCCGGACCAGGGCGATGGCCTGCTCGTAGCGCGCCGCGGCCAGGTCGTAGCGCTTGCCTGCGTAGTACGTGGTCGCGAGGCCCGCCTGGGCACGCGCCAGGCGCGCAGTGGTCCGGCGGCCGGAATCTTCGATGAGCTTGATGACGCGCAGGTAGCTGTCCTCGGCGCCGAGGTAGTCCTCGTCGAAGTACTGCGCCAGCGCGAGGTTCATCAGCGCCACCTGCAGGTAGTCGCCGCCGGGTCCCGGCTGCTGCTCCGCCGCGGCAAGCTGCTGCCGCGCCTGCGCAACCGCGGCGTCGTACTGCTTCGCATCCAGCAACTGGCGAACGTCGGCGGCCGGCACGGTGCTCGCCGGCGCCGGCTGCGTCTGGGCAAGGCACGCCTGGCTGCAGATTGCGAGCAGGGTGGCCGAGCTCATCGCGAGCCAGAGGCGGGACCGATTTCGTGAGGTCAGGACGTCCAAGCCCTGCAACAACTACACGGCGGGCGCCCGTGATGCAATCCCGCTCAACCGGTCCAGCGCATCCCGCGCGCCGGGCGCTGCACCGCCATCGTCTCCACCGTGTAGCGCCACGACTCGACGTCCGCGGCCCAGAAGTCCGCGTCCCAGCCTGCCTTGGCCTTGAGGTGGCGTATGAATTCCCCCGGGTCGGGCAGCTGTTCCCAGACCTTGGGCAGGAACGTGGCTCGCTGGCCCCGCCACGTCAGCACGAGCCCGTCGACGCAAGGCCGCAACCGCCGTTGCAGCGACTGCTCGCTGCCAGCTTCCACTCGTTCCAGTGGCGACAGCACCGAGATCTCCAGCGACGCCTCCTCCCATTCGGAGCGCGCAAGCGGCGCAAAGCGCGGATCGCCGAAGGCCGATGCACGGGCGTTTTGCCACACGTCGAAGGCGAGCGCCCGTCGCGGCTCGAGCGTCCCGCAGCAGCCGCGCAGTCGATGCTCGACGGTCAACGTCACGAAGCTCGCCCGCTGCAGCTGCAATTCGGCGGGCAGTGCCGCCGTGGCCGGAGGCTCGTCCGGTGCGCGCGTGAGGCCGGTCTCGATGGACTGCGCGGCGATGCGCAGCAACAGTCCGCGCGCGACCGGGTCAAGCGGCGTCGAGGGTGTAGCTGCCATACCCGACGACTCGCGACCGGTCACCGGCCGTGTCACCCGAGTTGCGCTGGTCGAGCA
>DAOMFD010000024.1:0-6048 GCA_035429605.1 Steroidobacteraceae bacterium
CCGAAGTACTCGTCGCCGAGATTGCGGCCGCCGACCACCGCGATCCGGTTGTCCGCGATCCAGCTCTTGTTGTGCATGCGCCGGTTGATGCGCTCGAAGCTGCCCATTGCCTCGAACAGCAAGGCCATCGTGCCGGTCCGCGACTGGAACGGGTTGAACATGCGCACTTCGATGTTGGGGTGCGCCGCCAGTGCCGCAAAGCCGTAGTTCTTGGACCGCGCGTCCATGTCGTCGACCAGCAGCCGCACCTTCACGCCACGGTCGGCGGCCTGCAGCACGCGATACGCGAGCACCTGGCCGGTCCCGTCCGCGTTCCAGATGTAGGTCTGCACGTCGAGACTGCGTTCCGCTATGAGCGCCGACCGCGAGCGGATCACGTAGGCCTCGGCCCCGTCGCTCACCAGGCGAAATGCCGACTCACCCGGATGGGCCGCCTCCGCCGGCGCGATGAGATCGTCGAGCCGGGTGCCGGTGCCCGCGGGAATCGCCGACTCGACCGGGAGTTCCGGTCGCGGCTGAAGGCTCGTGCAGGCGGCAAGTGCAAGGAGCAGCGTGCACAGGGCGAGTCGAAAGCCAGACTTCCCGGGGGACCGATCCGGCGGCGATGCGAGTGCGGGCAGCATTTGGACCCTTCCGGCAGTGCGTCCAGCGCGCTTGCGCACCGCACGAGCCTACCGTGAACTGCCGGCAGCCCCCGGCAGCGTTCCTGCCTGGACCAGCACCAGCTTGTCCGGGTCGATGTGCTTGCGGATCGCGGCGTTGACCTGCTCCAGCGTCAGCGCCTCGACACGCCGCGGATACTCGTCGACGAACTCGAGCGGCATGCCCGAGTCGAGCATCAGCAGGATCGTGCCGGCCAGGCCGCTCGTGGTCGCCAGGCCGACCTTGTACGAGCCGGCCACCCGGGTCTTCGAGCGCGCCAGCTCCGCAGCCGTCACTCCCTGGTCGTGCCACAGCGCGAGCTGCCTCTTCGCCGAAGCCACGCCCTGGACGAGCAGGGGCGGTGCGAACGTCGCGTAGATCGACCAGTCGCCGTCCGAGTACGTGTCGTCGGAAACCACCGAGCCGATGCCGTACGTCAGGCCTTCCTTGTCACGGACATTGGACATCAGGCGGCCCGTGAAGCCGCTCCCCAGGATCCGCGTGCCCATTCGCAGCGCCAGCGCATCCGGGTCGCTGTAGCGAAGCTGCGTAGGCTGGCCCATCACGACGCTCACGCTGGTCTTGTCCGGCATGGCAACGCGTTCCACCTTCGCCGCGGCGAGCGGCGGTGCGTCGGGCACCGGCGGCGGAACCGAGCCGCCGGTCCATCCGGAGAATGCCTTCCTCAGGTCGTCGATCGTCGCGGCGGGATCCACGTCGCCCACGATCACGAGCCGCATCGCGGCCGGACCGTAGTACTGCGCATGGAATTGCCGCAGCTCGTCGACGGCCGCCTTGTTCACGTCGGCGATGAACGCGTCGGGGACTGGCTGCCGATTGGGATGGCCCGGCGGGAACACCGCGCGCGAGAAGGCGTCACCGGCGCGGAAGTCCGTGTCCTCCATCTGCTGGCGCATGGCGCCGTCGAGCTGCTTCTTCAGCTTGTCGAGCTCGGCCTCCGGAAACGCGGGCTGACGCAATTGCTCGGCGAGCAGCGAGGTCAGGAGCGGCAGGTCCTTGCGCAGGCACTTTCCCGAGATCTGCAGCGCGCTCGCGCCGACCGAGAAGTGCAACGCGGCGCCGACACCGCCGAGCTTCTGGGCAATGGCGAACTTGTCCTGGGTCGTCGTCCCCTTGTCGAGCATGGACCCGGTGAGCGTCGCGATCGCGACGTTGTTCGGCGGGCTGCGATCGTCGCCGGCCCGCATCGACCCCGTGATGGTCACGACGTCCTTGACGTCGGTCGGGACGATCACGACGTCCATGCCTTCGACGCTGGCGCGCACGGCCTTGCCCGTGACGCCGGCTACGGATTGGGTGGCAAGTGCGAGGCCCAGGCTCAGCAGGGCGAGAGTGCGTAGTGGCTTCATCGGCTGGTATCCCGTCTGGATGCCGGCGGTCAGTGGCCGGACGCCGGTTCGGCGGCGTCTGGAGCCGCTGGTACGAACCAGCCGGTCGTGGCGTGGTCGGCAACGAGGTACTTGTTCGCGACCCGCTGCACGTCGCCGGTCGTCACCTTGTGCGTCGCGTCGTCGAGCGTGTAGTAGAGCGTCCAGTCGCCGGCGGCGATCGCCTCGTTCAGGACCGAGGCGATGGCGAACGATCCGTCGCGCGCATATGCGGTCGCGGCGTCGTACTTGGCGAGCGCCGTCGCGAGCTCCTCCTGGGTGACGCCGTCCTTCTTCACCCGCTCGATCTCCTCGACCAGCACCCGCTCGACCTCGGCCTGGTCGACGCCCGGAGCGACCTGCGCATACACCTGGAACAGCGACGGGTCGTGGTAGAACCCGGCGCTCGCGTCCACGTCGAGCGCGAGGTTCCTGTCGGTGAGCGCCTTGTAGTAACGGCTGGTCTTGCCGTTGCTCAGGATCGTGCCGAGCACGTCGAGCGCGGCGTAGTCCGCGTCGCGGCCCGCCGGGCTCTTGTAGGCGATGCCGACCACGGCGATCTCGCCGGCGCGGTTCACCGTCACGCGGCGCGGCCCCTGCTGCTCGGGCTCGACCGTGTAGACCTGTGGGATCGGCTGCGGCGAACGCGGGTACACCCCGTAGTACTGCTTGACCAGCCTGAGCGCATCCGCGGGCTCGAAATCGCCGATCACCGACACGGTGGCGTTGTTGGGCCAGTAGTAAGTGTCATAGAACGCGCGCAGCTTTTCGATCGGCACGTTCTCGATGTCGCTCAGCCACCCGATCGTCGAGTGGTGGTACGGGTGGGCCTCGAAGGCGGCGGCAATGATCGCCTTGTCGAGGGCCTCCTGCGGTTCGTTCTCGCCGCGCTCGTACTCGTTGCGCACCACGGTCATCTCGCGCTCGCGATCGGACTCGCGGAGCCACAGGTTGCGCATGCGGTCGGCCTCGATGGCCATGTAGCCCGCGAGCGCGTCCCTGGGTACGACGGCGAAATAGTTCGTGCGGTCGAGCCAGGTGGTGGCGTTGTACATGCCACCCACCGTCTCGAGGTACTGCTTGACGCTGTTGCCCTTCGCATCGTTGTAGGCGGGGGAGCCCTTGAACATCAGGTGCTCGAGGAGGTGCGTGGATCCGGTCGTGCCCGTCACCTCGTTCCGCGACCCGACCCGGTAGGTGACCATGAAGGTCACCACCGGAGCGGAATGGTCCGGCATCAGCAGCACGGTGAGTCCGTTGGACTCCAGCGTGTACTCCGAGATGTCGCCGACGGTGCGGACGTACTTGAATCCCGGTGCGCTGGCCGGGGTGGTAGCGGCACTCGCGGTGCCGACGGCGCTGACCAGCGCCAGGCAGATGGTTGCGACGATGTGCTTCATGTGGGGCTGAGGGGTCCGGTGCAGACGCGCAAGCTTACCCCAAGGGCGGCGGGGATCTCGCCGGACTTGCGCACCGGCAGGGGGATTCGACAAAGTGCCGTCTCATTTGGTTCACGAGGTGGCCCGAGTGGCCGACATCGACGCCCGGCTCGCCAACCGCATCCTCGCGGCGCTCGTGATCGGAGCGGTCGCCGGGGCCGTGGTCCTCGCGGTCGGCAGTGTCGCGCCGCAGGTGCTGGCCGGCGCCCAGTGGCTCTCGACCGCGCTGTTCGACCCGATCGGGCAGGTTTTCCTGCGCATGCTGTTCTTCGTGATCGTCCCGCTGGTGTTCGCGTCGCTGGCCGGCGGTGTCGTGCAGCTCGGGGAACTGTCGCACCTCGGCCCGCTCGCGGGTCGCACGTTCACGCTGTTCTTCCTGAACATGGCGATCGCGGTGACGCTCGGCCTCGTCATGATGAATACCCTGCAACCGGGCCGGCACCTCGGCGAGGACACCTCCAGGCAGCTCATCGCGGAATACAGCGGGCAGGCGGCGAGGCACGTCGAAGTCGGAGCGACGCGGCCGGAGGTCACGCCGGCGACCGTCGTCGACATGTTCATGCCGAAGAACCTGTTCGGGGCGTTCGTCGGCAACCAGCGCGGTCAGCTCGGCGAAATGCTGCCGCTCATCCTGTTCGCGATCCTGGTGGGCGGCGCCGGCCTCGGCCTGCCCGAGCAGCGCCGGCATTCGCTGCAGCGCGGCCTCGAGACCGTCACCGAACTCATGACCGGCATCGTGCGCTTTGCACTCAGGCTCGCGCCGGTCGCGGTCCCGGCGATGATCTTCAGCGTCATCGTCAAGGTCGGGTTCGACATCGTAATCGCGCTCGGGCTGTTCGTCGTCGGCTGCGTCGCGATGCTGATGCTGCACCTGTTCGGCACGATGTCGCTGTGGCTCCGGTTCCTGGCGAAGCGCAGGCCCGGCGAGTTCTTCCGGCAGATCAAGGACGTGCTCGTCACGGCGTTCTCCACGAGTTCGAGCGGAGCCACGCTGCCGGCCGCGCTCGCCGCGGCGCGCGACCGGCTCGGCATCGCGCCGTCGACGGCGGGATTCGTGCTGCCCCTCGGCACGACCATGAACATGAGCGGCACGGCGCTGTACGAGGGCTGCGTCGTGCTGTTCGTCGCGCAGGTGTTCGGGGTCCATCTCGACATCGCACAGCAGGCGACGCTGGTGTTCCTCGCGGTGCTCTCCGCGGTCGCGGTTGCCGCCGTGCCGGGCGGCTCCCTCCCGTTGATCGCGGGCCTGCTCGTGGCGTTCGGGATTCCTCCCGAAGGCATCGGCATCATCCTCGGCGTGGACCGCATCCTCGACATGACGCGGACCGTGACCAACGTCGGGGCGGATCTCGTGACGACCGCGGTCGTCGACGCCGGGCAGCGTCGCCAGTACGGCGGACCGGACCCGGCGGCCTAGGTACATCCCGCGCCAGGACGGCGACACGCGCGAGCATCGCCGGCCGTATCCTAATTCGGCGGGCGGAGCCGGATCCGCCGCATGCCTGCGGAGGTGCCCATGGACGCACTCCGGAACATCCTGGTGCTGATGGAGCCTGCAACCGAGACGCAGCCGGCGTTCGACGCGGCGCTCGCGCTCGCCAGGCCGTTCGGCAGCCGTCTCGAGCTGTTGATCAGCGAATTCCAGGACCTGCACGCCGCCTACTTCGACCCGATGACGGCGACGGTGCAGCAGTTCCACGATGCGGTGCTGGCGGGTCATCGTGCGGCGCTCGAGCGCTACGAGAAGGCGGCTTCGCAGCAGGGCGTCAGTGCGCTGGGCGAGGCGATCTGGGGCACGCCGTTCCACGAGGTCGTGCTCGCGCGCGTGGCGGCGACCCGGCCGGACCTCGTGGTGAAGCACAGTACCTTCCACAACCGCATCGAGCGGACGCTGTTCACGGGTTCCGACTGGCACCTGATACGCGACTGCCCCGTACCGTTGTTGATGGTGAAGGACCCGGCCAGGCTGGCGGGCGCGCCGATCCTGGTGTGCGTGGATCCCCTGCATGCGCACGACAAGCCGGCGGCGCTCGATCGTCAGTTGCTGGCGTCGGCCGCGGAGCTGTCGGTGAAATTGGGAGCAGAGCTGCACGCGCTCAACGTGTGTGCGATCCCCGCGCCCATCGGGGTCGTCGGCGACGCGTACGCAGCGGCCGCCGGCATGTTCCCGGTCGAGGACTGGGTCGAGCGTTCCCGCGAGGCGTATGCGCGCCTGCTGCAGGGATACCCTGTCGGGAAGGAGCATGCGCACTTCCGGGTCGGCGTTGCGGCGCGCGACATCGTCGATGTGGCGCGGACGCTGCACGCGGGCCTGGTGCTGATGGGCGCGGTGTCGAGGCGACGCCTCGATCGCTGGATCGTCGGCAGCACCGCCGAGTCCGTCCTCGATCGCCTGCCGTGCAACGTGTGGGTGGAAAAGCCTGCGGCGGTCAGCTAGTCGGCCGGAATCCTCGGCGGCGGAGTTCCGCCACGCACGCAGCGACGGCATCGGGCGCCGACGTGTCCACGTCGAGCACGTGAGCGGCCTCGCTCGCGGCGAACGGCTCCCAGTAATCGACCTGGCGCTCGAGCGTGGCAAC
>DAOMFD010000024.1:6148-8164 GCA_035429605.1 Steroidobacteraceae bacterium
GCCCGCAGTGCCGCGACCTTGGCGCGCACGAGCGCGCGATAGGCCTCGAAATACGGGAGGACCCGCACTGCCGCGAAGTCGCCCAGGGCCGCGGCCCAGGCCTGCAGCGCCGCGTGACGCAGGTCGTCTCGTCCGCGCTCGGAGAGGTCCATGGTGAGGAACGCGAGGTCGTTCGCGACGTCGATGAACCGGAGCGCCGGATCGAACTCGATGCCGTCGAAGGGGGTGAGTTCCCCGGACCAGCGCACGACGTTGCCACAGTGCAGGTCGCCGTGGCACTCGCGCACCCGGTCGTCACTGCGGCGCGCCGCGATGAAGTCCCGGTGCTCGTCGAAGGTCGACGTCACCCGGCGCTCGAGGTCCTGGAGCCGTGCCGTCCACCGCTGCGCTTCGGGAAGCCGGCGCAGCTCCGCGAAATTGGCCGTCGTAAACCGGTGCACGGCGTCGGGTCGGCCGAAGGGCGTCGCCGGATCGACCGGTCGCGCGCCGGCGTGAAAGCGGGCGATGTGCGACCCAAGTGCCGCGATTTCCCGCACGCCGACCGCGTCGCTGGCAACGAGGGCGTCCAGTTCCTGGCGCTGGTCGAACTGCCGCATCCGCACCGCGTACTCGATCGGTTGCGCGGCGCCGTCCACCCGCGGGGCCGACGCCGGTCCCGCGATGGCCGCGACCGCAAGGTAGAGATCCGGTGCGTAGCGACGATTGAGCCGGAGTTCCTCTTCGCAGCAGGTGCGTCGCAGTTCCAGTGACGAATAGTCGAGGAAACTCAGCCGGACCGGCTTCTTGATCTTGTATGCGTACGGGCCCGTCAGCAGCACCCACGAGATGTGCGTCTCGGCGACGCGAATCGGGATTTCGACCGCGTGCGGGTAGGCATCCGGCGACAGGAGCCGCTCGATGAGATTGCCGCCGGTGTCGCTCATGTCTCGATCATCGCCAAGCCGAGTCTCACGGGAACTGGCGGTCGACGCTCGCGGCAAGCTCGCGCAGCTCGGTGGAGATTCCCGCCACGACGGGCACGGGCCCGTCGATCAGGGCGCAATCGTCGGGAAGCGTTTCGAGTTCCCGGCGCGCGTGTTTCCGGATCTCGGCGAGCTCGGGCCTCGCGACCACCTTGCCGGCGCGCATCGCGGGCTGCAGCAGCGCCCGGCCGGGCAGTGTTTCGCTGGCCACGCCGACGACGTCCGACGCAATGCGACCGCGTTCGTCCAGCGTGCGGAACACCTGGCGCGGGCCCGGCCACGTCGCCTTGCCGGGCGAGCGCTTGCGCCGGGCGCGACCGGCGTATTCCTGCAGCTTGTAGGCGCAGTCGAGGTACGGTGCGTCGGCGGAGACGTCGAGGCGCGTCCCGACTCCGAACGAATCGACCGGGGCCCCGGAGGCGAGCAGTCGCGCAATCGCGAATTCGTCGAGGTTGCCGCTGCAGACGATTCGCGTCCTGCCGCAGCCACCCTCGTCGAGGATCCTGCGGACCTCGCGCGCCAGGTCCCCTAGGTTGCCACTGTCCAGCCGCACCGCGTCGACCCGGACGCCGGCCTGCACCATCGCGACCACCTGGCGCGCGGCTCGCAGCGTGTCGTACGTGTCGATCAGCAGCGTCAGCCCGCGAGGGTGTATACCCGCGAAATTCCTGAACGCCGCGGCCTCGTCGTCGTGGGCCTGGATGAACGAGTGGGCCATCGTGCCGGAAATGGGTATGCCGAAACGGCGGCCGGCCTCCACCGTCGCCGTCGCGTCGAATCCTGCGACGTAGCAGGCACGCGCGGCCAGCAGGGCCGCCTCGGCACCGTGCGCGCGCCGCATACCGAAGTCCACCAGCATCCGTGGCCCTGCGGCCAGCCGGCAGCGCGCCGCCTTGCTCGCCACCATGGACTGGAAATGGAGCAGGTTGATGACGCGGCTCTCGACGAATTGCGCCTCGGGCAGCGGCGCCGTCACCCTCAGTATCGGCTCGTCGACGAAGAACACGGTGCCTTCCGGCATCGCGTCCACGTCGCCCGTGAATCGCATCGCGGC
>DAOMFD010000024.1:8264-14141 GCA_035429605.1 Steroidobacteraceae bacterium
GCCATCTCGTCGAGCGCGCGTTGCCCGTCGCCGGGCTGCACGTCCACCGCGCGCACCACGTCCGTGAGGACCACGACCTCGAATCCGGTGGCCCGGGCGTCATTCGTCGACGCGCGTACGCAGTAATCCGTCGCCAGGCCAGCCAAGAACACCCGCTTGACGCGAGCCTGCCGCAGACGGTCGGCAAGCTCCGTCCCGTGAAAGGCTGAATACGCCTCCTCGTCGGGGCGCGTGGCCTTGGAGACGACGCGGGCGTCGCCCGGAATGCGAAGTGCCGGCGAGAAGCGCGCGCCTTCGGATCCGGCGACGCAGTGGACGGGCCACGGGCCGCCCCGGTCCACGAAGGAGCAGTGGTTGGGAGGGTGCCAGTCGCGCGTCAGGAATACCGGCAGGCCGGCGGCGCACCACCGGTCCACCAGGCGATTGATCGGAGCGACGATTTCGTCGCCGCGACCGACACCGAGCGCGCCCCCGGGCATGAAGTCGACCTGCACGTCGACGACGAGCAAAGCGTCACCGGGTCCCGGATTCCTCATGGCGTACAACGCTCCGGCCGGGCCGTGGGGTCCACGGCGCCTTTCCGTGCGGTCGCGCACGTTCGAGGGCTTACCCATGGCTTTCCGCCAAGTGTAACCTTGGGACACCGGGGTGGAGTCCCTGTGTGCAATACTTATGGCCGCGGGCAGCCCTGGTTCGACAATGAACACGAATCACCGGGAAACTTGAGAAGGGCAACTATCGTGACCATTCCCGTTCAAATCACGTTTCGTCACATGGAAACCTCGCAGGCCGTCGAGACCCGGGTGCGCGAACTCGCGAGCCACCTCGGCGTGTTCAGCGACCGGATCACGTCGTGCCGCGTGGTCGTGGACTCGCCCCACCGGCACCACCACCAGGGCAAGGTGTACAACGTCAAGGTCCAGCTCGCGCTGCCGGGCGAGGACGTGGTCGTGGACATGGAGCGCCCGATGCGCGACGGCCACGAGGACGTCTACGTGGTGATCCGCGACGCGTTCGACGCGGCCAAGCGCCAGCTGCAGCAGCGCATGTCCTCGCTGCGCAACGAGGAGAAGCGACGCGAGACGCTTTCGTAACCGAGGTCCCGGGCCGGAAGGCGCGACCGGGAACGCAGGTTCCGCCGCGCCCGGTTGGGAGCACTTCCCGCACGGCGCGGACATCGGCATCCGCGGGCGCGGGACCACGATGGCCGAAGCGTTCGCGCAGGCCGCCCGGGCGTTGACGTCCGTGGTCACCGACCTCGCCCTGGTGCGGCCGCAGTCGACGGTGCACATCCGCTGCAGCGCGCCCGATCGCGACCTGCTCCTGTACGAGTGGCTGAATGCGCTCGTCTACGACATGGCCACGCGGCACATGCTGTTCTCCGGCTTCGCGGTCCACATCGACGACGGAGTGCTCGATGCGGACGCGACCGGCGAGCCGGTGGACATCGCACGCCACGCGCCCGCCGTGGAAGTCAAAGGCGCGACGATGACCGAGCTCGCCGTGCGGCAGGACGCCGACGGTCGCTGGCTCGCGCAGTGCGTGCTCGACGTGTGAGGCGCATGCGGGGATGAACCTCGAGGGCACCAGGCGGGACTCCGAATACCGGTGGGTCATCGAGCCGACCGGTCCGATGCGCGTGCCCGCGGTCCTCTACGCGGACGACGAGCTGATCCGTGGCATGGACGACAAGGTCAGGGACCAGGTCTGCAACGTCGCGGCGCTGCCCGGCATCGTGGGCGCGGCCTATGCGATGCCGGACGCCCACTGGGGCTATGGGTTCCCGATCGGCGGTGTGGCGGCATTCGACGCGGACCAGGGCGGCGTCGTGTCGGGCGGCGGCGTCGGCTTCGACATTTCCTGCGGAGTGCGCACGCTGCTCACGGGCCTGCAACGTGACGATGTGCTCGCGTGCCAGCGCAAGCTTGCCGACGAACTGGCGCGTGCCATTCCGGCGGGCGTGGGCAGCACCGGGCGCCTGCACCTGTCGGAAGACGAGATGGACGCGATGCTGACGGACGGCGCGCGCTGGGCGGTTGCGCGCGGCTACGGCAGCGAAGCCGACCTGGCGCGCATCGAGGAGCAAGGGTGCATCTCCGGCGCGCGGCCGGCCGCGGTGTCGCAGCGAGCGCGCAAGCGCCAGCGCGACGAGATGGGCACGCTGGGGTCCGGGAATCATTATCTCGAGGTCCAGTGGGTCGCCGAGGTGCACGACGCTGCCATTGCCACCGGATTCGGCCTGGCGCCGGGGGACGTGGTGGTGAGCATCCACTGCGGCTCGCGTGGCCTCGGTCACCAGATCGGCACGGACTACCTGCGCGACATGGCGATCCAGGCGCCATCGTTCGGCATCCGCCTGCCCGATCGCGAACTTGCGTGCGCGCCGATTGCGTCGGAGCTCGGCCAGCGGTACCTGGGCGCGATGCGCGCGGCGATGAACTGCGCGCTCGCCAACCGCCAGGTGCTGACCCACCTGTGCCGCGAGTCGTTCCGCCGCATCCTGCCGCGCGGGCGACTCGATATCCTGTACGACGTGTCGCACAACATCTGCAAGGAAGAGGAGCACGAGGTCGGGGGCAGCAGGCGCCGCCTGCACGTGCACCGCAAGGGTGCGACGCGTGCGTTCGGGCCGGGGAGTGCCGCCATCCCGGAGGCCATGCGCCGGTTCGGACAGCCGGTGCTCATCGGCGGCTCGATGGGAACCGCATCGTACGTGCTGGCCGGCGCGGCGACCGGCGAGGCGCATGCGTTCGGTTCCGCGTGTCACGGCGCGGGTCGCAGCATGTCGCGACACCAGGCGACGCGCCAGTGGACCGGCGGCCAGCTGGTGCGGGAACTCGCCGGGCGGGGGATCCTGATCCGCAGCCCGTCCATGCGCGGGGTCGCGGAGGAGGCGCCGGGCGCCTACAAGAGCGTCGAGCGCGTGGTCGACGTGGCGGCGCGCGCCGGGCTGGCGCACAAGGTCGCGCGCCTCGAGCCGCTCGTGTGCGTGAAAGGATGAAATCATGATCGACGCACTGCTGTTTGCCCCATCGGCGTCGCGCGCGTTCGCAGAACGCGTCGCCTCGGCACTGGGAACGTCGCTGTCCCCGATGGAGGAGCGCGAATTCGAAGGCGGCGAGCACAAGACTCGCCCGCTCGTGAGCGTGCGGGGCCGTCGCGTGTTCGTGCTGCAGTCGCTGTCCGGCGACGCCGCGGGCAGCGCGAACGACCGGCTTTGCCGCATGCTCTTTTTCTTGGCCGGGCTCAAGGACAGCGGCGCCGCGCACGTCACCGCCTGCGTTCCATACCTGGCCTATGCGCGCAAGGACCGGCGCACCAAGGATCGCGACCCGGTGACGCTGCGTTACGTCGCGCAGCTCATCGAGGCCGTCGGCACAGACCACGTGATCGGCCTCGATGCCCACAACCTGGCCGCTTTCGAGAGTGCGTTCCGCTGTCCGGTCGACCACCTGGAAGCGGCGCCGCTGCTCGCGACCTGGCTGGCGCAGCAGGCCGGCGACGCTCCGGTCTGCATCGTCTCGCCCGACATCGGTGGAGCCAAGCGAGCCCAGCGAGTGCAGGACCTGCTCGAGTCGCGCACTGGCCGCGAGGTCGGATTCGCTCTGATCGAAAAGCGACGCTCGAGCGGCGTCGTGAGCGGCGGCGAGCAGGTGATCGGGCCGGTGGCGGGGACGCGCGCCGTCATCGTGGACGACCTGATCAGCGCGGGCACGACGTTGATGCGTGGCGTGCGAGCCTGCCGCGCGGCCGGCGCGGTCGCCGTCGACGCGTTCGCGACGCACGGCGTGTTCGTGCCAGCGGCGTCGCAACTGCTGGGCCCGGACGGTCCAGACCGCCTCATCGTCACTGACTCGATCCTGCCGACGCGCATCGGGAGCGAGGCGCGTGCGCCGATCGTGCTCCCGGTGTCGCAGCTCTATGCCGAGGCGATCCGCCGCATCTGCAGCGGCGAATCCGTGGTCGCGCTGCGGGAGCTGCAGCCGACGCGGTGCTAGGCAGCGCCTCCCGTCGGGTCAGTGTGCGGCCCGGAGCGCCGCCGCGAGCGCGGTCTCGAGGTAATCGGCTGCGCGGGCGCGCCATTCATCGGGGGTGCCGCCGTCCGGCTCCGCGGATCGCCAGATGTAGAGCTTGGCCTTACGGGCGGCGCGATGGCTGCGATACAAGTCGAGCAGCCGCGCCGATGGCTCGTCACCGAGTTTCGCCAGGCAGGACTCGAGCAGCCGACGGCCCGCCGCGGCGTGACCGCTGCGCGCGCACTCGAGTTCGAGCACGCAAAGCTCCTCGGCGCGATCGAGGATCCTCAGGTCGCGGTCGAATTCGAGGCAGTCGATGATCAGCGGCGGACTCGAGAGCAGGACGTGTTCCGGCCGCAGGTCGCCGTGCCCCTCGACGACGCATCCAGCGCGTGCCCTTGCGTCCAGTTCCGCTGCGAGCGCTGCGATGGCCGCGCGTTGCAGCGTCGCCAGTCCGCGTGACTTTGCGGCATCGAGCGATTCGATCGCCAGAGCATTTGCGGCAACCTGGGCCGCGAGTCGCGCGCCGAGCTGCCCAGGACCGGTGATCGCGGGCTCGGCGGCCGCGTAGAACCCCGCCAGCAGCCCGGCCACTTCGTCCAGCGCCGCTGGTCGCACGGCGCCGCGCGCGAGCATCGCATCGAGAAACAGGGTTCGGTCGAGGCGCCGCATCTCGACCAGCCAGTCCACGGTCTCGCCCGGGCCACCTGCCGTGAGGGTTCCGTCGGCGCGGCGTACCAGCGGCACGATACCCAGGTAGACACCGGGCGCGAGACGGCGATTGAGGCGCACGTCGTCCTCGGCATCGGCGTGTCGCGCCGCGATCGTGCTGTAGTCCATGGTGTCGCGGCGGACGGGCTTGCGCAGCTTGAGGGCCCGGTCGCCGACCAGGAAGATCCAGGCGAAGTGCGTTTCGATCGTCGCGTCGCCGGACCCGACCAGGCGCTTCAGGTGCGCGACCTTGTCGGCGAGGCTCGCCGGCTCGTTCGGCGACGCAGGGGATGGCTGCGTGAGGACGTCGCTCATCATCGTCGACCGGCTTCGGTTCGGCCAGCATAGCACTTAGGTACTTGCGCGAATGGCGGGTCGGCACCCGCTGCGGAACATGATCCAGGCAAACGGAGCGATTCGGTGGAACGCGTATTCGAGGACCGGGTGGAAGCGGGCCGCGCGCTGGCGCTCGCGCTCGGCCGGCGGCACGACCTGCAGGGTGCCATCGTGCTCGGCCTGCCGCGCGGCGGCGTGCCGGTGGCCTTCGAGATCGCGCAGGCGCTCGGCCTGCCGCTCGACGTGCTCGTCGTGCGCAAGCTCGGCCTGCCGTGGCAGCCGGAGCTCGCGATGGGTGCGATCGCGAGCGGCGGGGCCGTCGTGCTGAACGAAGACGTGGTGCGCCTGGCGGGACGCGACGACAAGGTGCTGGAGCAGGTGCAACAGCAGGAATTCGCGGAGCTCGCGCGCCGCGAGCACGCGTTCCGGGGCTCGCGGCCGCCGCTGGCCGTGAAGGGCCGGGCGGCGATCGTCGTGGACGACGGGCTCGCCACCGGCGCCACGATGGAGGCGGCCGTGCGTGCACTGCGCGCCCTGGGTGCGCTGCGTGTCGTGGTCGCCGTGCCGGTGGCATCGGTCGAGGCGCGCGAGCGCATCCAGGCGGTGGCCGACGAGGTTGTGTGCCTCGAGGCACCGTGGCGGTTCAGCGCCGTCGGGCAGTGGTACCGCGACTTCGCGCAGACCTCCGACGCCGCGGTCACCGAGTTGCTGGCGCGTGCTAGTCTCGGCACGACTGCCGATCCGAGGAGCCGCACATGAGCGAGCTGGGTCCGGAAGTGATCAAGGTCGACGAGTTCAGCGGACGCGAGGAGGC
>DAOMFD010000024.1:14241-17803 GCA_035429605.1 Steroidobacteraceae bacterium
GCGAGCTGGGTCCGGAAGTGATCAAGGTCGACGAGTTCAGCGGACGCGAGGAGGCGCTCGGCCTCGACCCCGCGCGGCTCGTGCCGGGCAGTCCCATGCCCGACCAGCACGTCCGGAATCTCTACACGGACGACACGGGCCGGTTCTTCGGCGGCATCTGGCGCAGCGGCAAAGGCGCCTGGCACGTCTCCTACACGGAAAACGAATTGTGCGTGCTGACTGAGGGGCGGGTCCGCATCTCCGACGACCACGGGCGCACGTGGACCTTTGGTCCGGGGGATTGCTTCGTGATGCCAGCCGGCTTCCGCGGTGTGTGGGAGGTACTGGAGCCGGCGCGCAAGTTCTACGCGATCTACGAGCCTCCACCGCCCGGCTGAGCGCTCCACGAGGTGCCCGAGTCCGGTGCGCCGGGAGATCACGCCGCACCGGAGCGGTGCCACTCGCGCTCAATTTCGGCCGGTAATCGCGGCAGAATTTCTGGCATGAATCCTGCTTTGTGCCCTCCGTGGGCCGGCTTCCGCGGAGAGGGTGCATCCTGTATCGCTTCTGGTACACTCCGGCGAAACCGGCGGCTTTTCCGTGGTTTTATAGCAACACTTGGGGGCTGACATGAAACTGACTCGAGGCTTGGCGATGGTCGCCTTGTTGGCGACGGGCGCGACGGCGCAGGCTGTCGACCTCAGCGCGACGATCACCGGCGTGACGGACTACGACTTCCGCGGCATCACGCAGTCCGCCCAGAATCCGGCGCTCCAGGGCAGCGTCGACCTGGCGACCGATGCCGGCTTCTACGCCGGCATCTGGGGCAGCAACATCGACTTCGGGCCGGGCGATCCCAATGCCGAAGTGGACTGGTACGCGGGCTGGGGCGGTGGCGAGGACCTCACCTGGGATCTCGGCATCACCTATTACACCTACATCAACGGCGGCAGTTTCAACTATCCCGAGGCCCACCTGGGGTTCGGCTACAAGTGGGTCGACGTCAAGGCGTGGTACGGCTGGGACTACGGCGGCATCGACGGCGCCGAGGAGCACTACTACGAGACCAACATCAATTACCCGCTGCCGGCGAATTTCGGGCTGGCCGGCCACATCGGGTACTCGAATGGCGACGGCATCAAGGCCAGCACGGGCCAGGGCAGCTACATGGACTGGTCGGTCGGCGTCACGTACACCTGGAGCCACTTCGACATGTCGCTCAAGTGGGTGGACGGCAGCGACGCCAAGTATCTCGACCCACCGTACCTGTACAAGGACAACTGCGACTGTTTCAAGAAGACCGACGTGTTCAGCAGCGAGGCCCGCGCGATCTTCCAGATCTCCACGACCTTCCCGTGGAAGAAGGAAGGCGAATAGTGAGCACTGCCCGGGTCTGCTGACGCGACCTGGATGAACAAACGCCCGGTCTCCGCAAGGAGGCCGGGCGTTTTCTCTTGCGGGTGGTCGACCGGCGCAGGCAGCCGGGCGCGCTACGCGGCTTCCTGGATCGCCTCGGCCAGCTTGCCGATCAGCTCGTCGACGTGCTTGCGCTCGATGATGAGCGGCGGCGACAGCGCGATGATGTCCCCGGTGACGCGCGCCAGGAGTCCCTTCTCGAAGGCGCGCACGAATACGTCGAAGCCCCGCGCGCCCGGCTTGCCGGCGATCGGCTCGAGTTCCACGGCACCGATCAGGCCGAGATTGCGCAGGTCGATCACGTGCGGCAGGCCCTTGAGGGAATGCACGGCGTCGGCCCAGTAGTCGCCGATCTCCTTCGCGCGCGTGAGCAGCCCCTCATTGCGGTAGACCTGCTGGGTCGCGAGTCCGGCCGCGCAGGCGATCGGGTGCGCCGAGTAGGTGTAGCCGTGGAACAGCTCGATCGCGTTCTCGGGCCCCTTCATGAATGCGTCGTAGATCTCTTTCGTCGCCGCGACCGCGCCCATCGGTATGGAGCCGTTGGTCAGGCCCTTCGCCATGGTGATCATGTCCGGCACCACGCCGAAGTATTCGGCCGCGAACGGTGCACCGATGCGGCCGAACCCGGTGATCACCTCGTCGAAGATGAGCAGGATCCCGTGCTTCGTGCAGATGTCGCGGAGCTTCTGCAGGTATCCCTTCGGCGGGATCAGCACGCCCGTGGACCCGGCGACCGGCTCGACGATCACGGCGGCGATGTTGCTCGCGTCGTGCAGCGCGACGATGCGCTCGAGTTCGTCGGCCAGGTGCGCGCCCCATGACGGCTCGCCGCGCGTGTAGGCGTTGTGCGCCAGGTCGTGCGTGTGCGCCAGGTGATCCACGCCGGGCAGTTGCGCGGCGAAGAACTTGCGGTTGTTGACCATGCCGCCGACGGAGATCCCGCCGAAGCCGACGCCGTGGTAGCCGCGCTCGCGACCGATCAGGCGCGTGCGGGTGCCCTCGCCGCGGACCCGGTGGTACGCCAGCGCGATCTTGAGCGCCGTGTCGACGGACTCCGAGCCGGAATTGGTGAAGAACACGTGGTCGAGCCCGCGCGGCAGCCACTTGACCACTTCGTTGGCCAGTTCGAAGGCGCCCGGGTGCCCCATCTGGAACACCGGCGCGAAATCCATCTCCGCGATCTGGCGGCTCACCGCCTCCGTGATTTCCTTGCGACCGTGACCCGCGTTGACGCACCACAGTCCCGCGGCGCCATCGAGGACCTGCCGTCCTTCGGGCGTCCAGTAGTACATGCCTGACGCCTTCGCCAGCAGCCGCGGCTTCGCCTTGAACTGGCGGTTGGCGGTGAACGGCATCCAGAATGCTTCGAGTTCGGCGCGATCCAGGGGGTGCTGGGCGGACATGGGGCGTACCAGCGGCGGGGCGGCCGTATGAGGGTAGACAGATGATAAGAAAAATTGACACCACCCTCAAATCGCGCGAAAACTTCGGGCACTTACGCGCTCCCTGTGCAGGATATTGAACACCCCGTGGCAGACCTGACCCTCGACGTGGGCGCCCACCTGCGCGCCGTCCGCACTCTGTACGGCCTCTCGCAGCGCGAACTCGCCAAGCGTGCGGGCGTCACCAACGGCCTGATCTCGCTCATCGAGCAGAACCGCGTCAGCCCCTCGGTGAGTTCGCTCAAGAAGGTGCTCGACGGCATCCCGATGTCCATCGCGGAGTTCTTCACGCTGGACCTGTCGGCGAGTCCGCAGGTCTTCTTCCGCGCCGACGAACTCACGGACCTCGGCGATCGCAGCGTGGCGCTGCGCCTTGTGGCCGCGCGGCGCGCAAACCGCGCGATGTCGGTGATGCACGAGCGCTACGCCCCGGGCGCCGACACGGGCGCCGACATGCTGCGTCACGAGGGCGAGGAGGGCGGAGTCGTCGTGCGGGGCCGCATCGAGCTCACGGTGGGCGGCGAGACGCGCCTGCTCGGGCCCGGCGACGCCTACTATTTCACGAGCGCGATCCCGCATCGCTTCCGCAACAGCGGCAGCGAGCCTTGCGAGATCGTCTCCGCCAGCACACCGCCGACCTTCTGAGGCCTCCCATGACGACCAAGACCCTGGACTGGCACGAACGGGCGCGCAAGCTCGCCCCGGAACACCGTGCATTCATCGAT
>DAOMFD010000025.1:0-17461 GCA_035429605.1 Steroidobacteraceae bacterium
TTCCGGCAGATCCTCGGCTTCGGCGAGTACGGCTTCCCGGAGTCGCATGCGGCGAGTTTCGCGTTGCTCGTGTACGTGTCGGCGTGGCTCAAGTGCCACGAGCCGGCGGCGTTCACTGCCGCGCTGTTGAACAGCCAGCCGATGGGCTTCTATGCGCCGTCCCAGCTCGTGCAGGACGCGCGTCGGCACGGGGTCGAGGTGCGGCCGGCCGACGTGCGGGCGAGCGACTGGGACTGCACGCTCGAGCGGTGCGCGGACGGAACGCCGGCCTTGCGCCTGGGACTGCGGCTGGTGAAGGGGCTGCAGGAGGGCGCAGCGCGGCGCGTCGTCGAGGCGCGGGACGCGTCTGCCTGCGTCGACGTGCAGGATCTCGCGGCGCGCGCGCGGCTGGAGCGCCGCGAGCTGGGGCTGCTGGCGGCGGCCGGTGCGCTCGAGGGGCTGGCGGGTCACCGCCATCGCGCGGCCTGGAACGTGGCGGGAGCGGAGGCATCCATGCCACTGATACAACGGCCGCGCATCGCCGAAGGCATCCCGTTGCTGCGCGCGCCGCGCGAGGGCGAGGACATCGCGGCCGACTACGTGCACACCGGTCTCACGCTGCGGCGGCATCCGCTCGCGCTGCTGCGGGAGCGGTTCGACGCGCGCGGGATCATGACGGCCGAGCGCCTGCGCACGCTGCCGAACCAGGCCACGGTCCGCACGGCGGGACTGGTCGTCACGCGCCAGCGCCCGGGCAGCGCGTCGGGCGTCACCTTCGTGACGCTGGAGGACGAGACCGGGTTCGTCAACCTGATCGTGTGGCGGGATGTCGCCGAGCGCCAGCGCCGGGCGCTGGTCGGCTCACGGCTGATGGGAGCGGCGGGTACGCTGCAGATCGAAGGCGAGGTGATGCACGTGATCGTGCACCGGCTGGTGGACTTGTCGCGCTGGCTGGGCAGCGTGGTGGCGCCCTCGCGTGACTTTCACTGACGGCAGCCGGACCGCGAGCCCGGCAGCAGCGGTTGTCGCTCGTCAACCCTTGCGCGGTGATGGTCCGTCGCCGATGTCATAGTCGTCGAAATCGCTCAGCAGTTCCGAGGTTCGCTTCTGCTCGCGCAGTCGCTCGAGCTTGCGCCAGGCCGGCTCGAGCCCGCGCGCCGCTCCACGCTTGCGCTTGTCGAGGTCCTGCATGAGCCGGTCGACGTCCAGCGAGTCTTCGCCGCCGGCCGTGTCGTCGGCATCCTCGTCGTCGAACTCGTCGGACTCGGGCTTCTCGGCCATCACAGGACCCGCGGTCTTTCCCCCGGCTGCCGTCGGCAGTCGATCTCGTTGCGGCTCTTATACTTCGCCCGTCCGGGACCGGCAAGACCGGTTCCCGGGCTCAGTTCAGCAGGCTCGCCATCTTCCGGCGGTACGCCGTGACGAGCTCGTGTCCGTCGCCGAGGATGGCGAAGGCCCCGAGCAGGCTGCGCCGGGCAAGGTCGTCGCCGAACCGGCGGTCAAGCCGCAGCAGCTCGAGCCACTCCGCGAGCGCCGTCGCGTAGTCACCGGCCAGCGCGTGATGCGCCGCAAGAGCGTGGCGCGACGCGCTGTCGCGAGGGTCGGCGTCCACCGCCCGGCGCAATGCAGCAGCGTCCGGATGCGCCGCGACCGCGGCGACGAGGTCGGCTCTCGTCCGCAGTGCCGCGAGCGACCGGTGGTCGGGGTCGAGTTCCGCGAGCTGCTCGATCGTCGCCAGTGCGGCCTCGGCATCGCGTGCGTCGAGCAGGGACGAGGCACGGGCGACCAGCGCCGCAGGGCCGTCCGGGGCGGCGGCGTCCCCGGCGACGTAACGATCGAGCAGCGCACGGATGGCCTGCTCGGGCTGGACGCCGACGAACTGTTCGACGGGGCGCCCGCCGCTGAACAGGATCACGGTCGGGATGCTGCGGATGCCGAACTGCGCTGCGACGTCCGGTTCCTCGTCCGTGTTGACCTTGGCGAGCGCGAACCGGCCGCCGTAGTCGTCCGCGATGCGGTCCAGCATCGGCATGAGCGTGCGGCAAGGGCCGCACCACGGCGCCCAGAAGTCCACCAGCACCGGCCGGTTCGCCGAAGCATCCAGTACTGACGCATGGAAGGAGCGGCTGGTGGCGGCAAACTTGTACGGTGCTTCGGTCATCGCGGTTCCTGGCCGTGCGCAGGGCTCGAATTGTCGGGAGACGAGCGGCCCGGGGCAAGTGCGCGACCGGCCCGCGGATTTGCGCTAGATTGCGCCCGGTCCACGGCCATCCCCGGATCTCGACCCCGTCGCCATGCAGCTCAGCGTCCTCGACATCTTCAAGATCGGCATCGGGCCGTCGAGTTCGCACACGATGGGGCCGATGAACGCCGCGGGCGCGTTCGTCGAGGACCTGGAGGCGAAGGGCTTGCTCGGCCGCACCTCGCGAGTCGCGGCGCAGGTCTATGGCTCGCTGGCGCTCACGGGTCACGGCCACTGCACCGACCGGGCGATCCTGCTCGGCCTGGAAGGCCTGCGACCCGAGACGCTCGATCCGGCGGACATGGAACCGGCGCTCGCACGGATACGGGCCTCGGGGCGCATCCGGCTCGGTGGTCGTCACGAGATTGCGTTCGACGAGCCCATGGACCTGCTGTTCCACCGCGACCAGCTGCTGCCGCTGCACCCGAACGGGATGCGCTTCACGGCCCTCGGCGCGGACGGCGCAGTCCTGCACCGGGACGAGTTCTATTCCACCGGGGGCGGGTTCGTCGTGCGAGCGGCGGATTTCGGCGCCGACCACGAGCCGGCCGACGCGGTCGCAGTGCCGTACCCGTTCGCATCCGCACGCGACATGCTCGACACCGCGCGCGCCAACGGCCTGGAACTGCACGACCTGGTGCTCGCGAACGAGCGGGCGTTTCGCAGCGAGGCCGCCACGCGCGCCGCGCTGTTGCAGGTCTGGTCCGTGATGAACGCGTGCATCGAGCGGGGCTTTGCCAGCACCGGACTGCTGCCGGGGGTGCTGAAGGTGCGACGGCGTGCCGCGCGCCTGCATCGCGTGCTGGTGGAGTCGAGCGAAGCCAGGCCGCTCGACGCGCTGGACTGGGTCGACGCGTATGCGCTCGCCGTCAACGAGGAAAACGCCGCGGGCGGGCGCGTTGTGACGGCGCCGACCAACGGCGCGGCCGGCATCGTGCCCGCGGTCATCGCGTACTACAGGCGCTTCGAGCGCGGCGCGAGCGACGACGGGATCGTTCGATTCCTGCTCGTCGCGGGTGCCATCGGCATGCTCTACAAGCGCAACGCGTCGATCTCGGGTGCGGAGATGGGCTGCCAGGGCGAGGTCGGCGTGGCCTGCTCGATGGCCGCGGGCGGGCTCGTCGCGGCGCTGAACGGTACCAACGAGCAGGTCGAGAATGCGGCGGAGATCGGCATGGAGCACAACCTCGGGCTCACCTGCGACCCGATCGCGGGCCTGGTGCAGATACCCTGCATCGAGCGCAATGCGATGGGTGCCGTCAAGGCGATCAATGCCGCGCGCCTCGCCATGCGCGGCGACGGCGTGCAGAAGGTCTCGCTGGACCAGGTGATCGCCACGATGCGCCAGACCGGGCAGGACATGAGCGCGATCTACAAGGAGACCAGCCAGGGTGGACTGGCGGTGAACGTGCCGGAATGCTGAGCAGGGTGGTTCGTGCCGGAACCTGCACGGAGGTCCGCAGATGAGCAAGGCTGACCGTGTCGTCGTGATCACCGGAGCGTTCGGCGTCCTGGGCGCCGCGGTGGCGCTGGCATTCGCCCGGCGCGGCGCGCACGTGGCGCTGCTCGACCTGGCGCAATCACCTTCGCCGGCGCTGCAGCGGGAACTCGGCCAGGGGCACCTGTTGCTCGGCGGGGTCGATCTCGGCGAGGTCGAGTCGAGCCGCAAGGCGATGGCCGCCGCCGCGATGCGTTTCGGCGGCATCGACGTGCTGGTCAACGTCGCCGGCGGGTTCCAGTGGCAAACGCTGCTCGACGGGGCGGTGGACACCTGGGACCAGATGTACCTCATGAACCTGCGCACGGCGGTGGTGAGCTGCAAGGTCGCGCTGCCGGCGCTCATCGAGCGCGGCCGTGGCCGGATCATCAACGTCGGTGCCGGCGCCGCGGCGGCGCGGGCGGGTGCGGGGATGGGCGCCTACACGGCGTCGAAGGCCGGCGTGCAGAAGCTGACGGAGAGTCTCGCCGAGGAGCTCAAGGACCGCGGCGTGACGGTCAACGCGGTGCTGCCGTCCATCATCGACACGCCGCGCAACCGGGCGGACATGCCGGGCGCCGACTTCAGCCGCTGGGTGACGCCGCAGGCCATCGCCGAAGTCGTCCTGTTCCTCGCGTCCGACGCCGCGGAGGCGATCACGGGGGCGGCCATCCCCGTCTCGGCGCGGGCGTGACCCCGGCGGTCCGCCACGTCGCTGGGCTAACCGAGGTTCTTCGGGTAGTCGAATTCGGCGTCCTGTCCGGTGCCGAACTCCAGCGCGCTCCAGTCGTCGAGGTCGAACAGCGCCGTGAACACGCAGCAGGTCGGCATGTTGTCGATGCGCTCGCTGGCCGACAGGGCGTTGGCGCAGTCGGTCATGCCCGGGTTGTGGCCGAAGACCATGACGTGAGACGCGTGGCCGCCGAGATCGCGGATCACCGCGAGGATGTCCGCAGGCGACGCAAGATACAGGCGCTCGTCCTGTCCCACGAGGCTCGCGTCCACCTTGAGTTCGCGCGCCATGATCGCGGCGGTCGCGAGTGTCCTCACGGACGGGCTCGACAGGATCAGGTCGGGCTTCAGCTTGCGGGCACGCAGCCGGCGCGCCATCTCCGGCGCGTCGCGCTGCCCTCGACGATTGAGCGGGCGATCCCAGTCCTGCTGGCCGGGCATCGGCGTGTCGGACTTCGCATGTCGCACGAGCGTGAGTCGCTTCATTCGCCCCGCACCTCCACCTGGCCTTCGACGACGCGCGTCTCGTAGCAGCGCACCGGCTCGTAGGCGGGCGGCGACAGCGCTCGCCCGGTCCGCAGGCAGAAGCGCGCCCCGTGCCGCGGGCAGATCACCTGGTCGCCCTCGAGCGGGCCGCCGGCGAGTCCGCCACCGTCGTGCGTGCACACGTCCTCGACGGCCAGGAACTCGCCGCCGACGTTGAAGACCGCGACGAACGTGCCATCGACCTCGGCGGTCGCATGGTCGCCGGGGGGAATCGACGCGGCGGGAGCGACGCGCACCCAGCTCACATCATCCCCGTCTGCAGCCGGGCCGCCTCGGACATCATCGACTGGTCCCAGGGCGGGTCGAAGACCAGCTCCACGTCGGCGCGCTTGACGGTCGGGATGATCTCGACCTTTTCGCGCACGTCCTGCACCAGCACGTCGCCCATGCCGCAGCCGGGCGCGGTGAGCGTCATGGTGACCGACACGACGCGCCCGTCGGGCTCGGAGCTCACGTCGCACGAGTACACGAGCCCCAGATCAACCACATTGATTGGAATTTCCGGGTCGTAGCAGGTCTTCATCTGCTGCCACGCGAGTTCGCGCACGTCGTCGTCGCTCGCGTTCGGCGGGAGCTGCGGCACGTCCGCGGCATCCTTGCCCAGGGCATCGGCGTCCTTGCCGGCGATGCGGAACAGGTTGCCCTCGACGTAAACGGTGAAACTTCCCCCCAGCGCCTGGGTAATGAAACCCTGCTGGCCCTCGCGCAGCTTCACGTTGACGCCCGCGGGCACCATGATCGCGTCGACGTCGCGCGTGAATGTCACCGGCTCGTTGTCTGCTCTGTACACGCGGGTGCTCCGTCGGGGTGCGTCACTCGGTCTTGACGGGCTCGGCCTGCCGGTGCAGCGCGGCGTCGAGCGTGTGCCAGCAGAGGCTCGCGCACTTCACGCGGGCCGGGAATTCACGGACGCCGGACAGCGCGCCGAGCTTGCCGAGGGTGGCGGGATCCACGCCGGAGTCGTCCCGGGTGAGCATGGCGTGCATGGTCCCGAACAGCCGCTCGGCATCCTGCACCGTCCGGCCCTTGACGCTCTCGGTCAGGAGCGATGCGGATGCCACCGAGATCGCGCAGCCGCTGCCCTGGAAGGAGACGTCGCGGATGACGTCGCCATCGAGTCGCACGAACAAGGTCAGGCGGTCGCCGCAGAGGGGGTTGAAGCCGTCGGCATGGCAATCCGCGTCCGGCATCGGGCGGAAGTTCCGCGGATTGCGGTTGTGGTCGACGATCACGTCGCGATACAGGTCGTGCAGGTCCATCAGCCGAGCATCTCCCGCGCCACGCCGAGGGCCGCGACCAGGCGGTCCACCTCCGCGCGCGTGTTGTAGAAGGCGAAGGATGCGCGTGCGGTCGCCGGCAGCCCGTAGTAATCCATGACCGGCATCGCGCAGTGATGGCCGGTCCTGATCGCGACGCCCTCCATGTCGAGGATCGTGCCGAGGTCGTGCGGATGGACGCCGCGCATCGTGAACGACACGACGGCCGCCTTCTCCGCCGCCGTCCCCACGATCTCCAGGCCCTCGACGCTCGACAGGCGCGCGGTGGCGTACGCGAGCAGGTCGTGCTCCGCCGCCGCGATGCGGTCGAGGCCGAGTTGCTGGAGGTAATCGATCGCCGCGCCGAGGCCGACGGCGCCCGCGATGTGAGGCGTGCCCGCCTCGAACTTCCAGGGCAGGTCGTTGTACGTGGTGCGCTCGAAGCTCACCGACAGGATCATGTCGCCGCCGCCCTGCCAGGGGGGCATGGCGGCGAGCAGGGTCTCCCGGCCGTAGAGCACGCCGATGCCGGTGGGGCCGCACATCTTGTGGCCGGAGAAGCAGTAGAAGTCGCAGTCCAGTTCCTGCACGTCGACCGCCATGTGCGGGACCGCCTGTGCGCCGTCCAGCAGCACCGGGACACCGCGTCGCCTGGCTTCGGCGACGTAGCGACGCACGGGGACCACCGTGCCGAGCGCATTCGACACGTGCGCGAGGGCGAGCAGTCGCGTGCGCTCGCCGAGCAGCGAGCGGAAGGCCTCGAAATCCAGCTCCCCGGCCCGCGTCATCGGGATGACGCGCAAGGCCGCACCCGTCTGCTCGCAGACCATCTGCCACGGGACGATGTTGGCGTGGTGCTCGAGCCACGAGATCAGGATCTCGTCGCCGGCGCGCAGCCGCGGCCGGGCATAGCTCTGTGCCACGAGGTTGATCGCCTCGGTCGTGCCGCGGACGAAGACGACTTCGCGCGTGGAGCGCGCACCGATGAAGTGCCGCACCTTTTCGCGCGCACCTTCGTAGAGGTCGGTGGCCTCCTGGCTCAGCGCGTGCACGCCGCGGTGGACGTTGGCGTGGTGCGTCTCGTAGTACGTCGAGATCGCATCGATCACGCGGCGCGGGCGCTGGCTGGAGGCCGCGTTGTCGAGGTAGCACAGCGGCTTGCCGTGGACGCTGCGCGCCAGGACCGGGAACTCGCGCCGGATCGCCTCGACGTCCAGCGGTTGCCTGACCCGGGCGTGGGTTGCGACGGCGGCGGTCATTCGGGGATCTCCACCAGGCGCGCGAGCCGGTCGTCCAGGATGGCGTGCACGGCCGATGCGAATTCAGGCGCGTCGATCCGCGACAGCACGGCGCCGGCGAACGCACGCGTCAACGCACCGCGGGCCGCCGCTTCTGTGAGGCCCCGCGAGCGCAGGTAGAAGAGGGCGGCGGGATCGAGCTGGCCGGTCGTCGCGCCGTGGCTGCACTTCACGTCGTCCGCGTAGATCTCGAGCTCGGGCTTGGTGTCGACTTCCGCGCCCGGGGTCAGGATCAGGTTGCGACTGGTCTGCCTGGCTTCCGATCGCTGCGCATGTGGATGCACGACGGCCTTGCCGTTGAACACCACGCGACCGCGACCCGCCGCAATCCCGCGGTAGTCGACGAGGCTGCGGGTGCCCGGGGAGAGATGATCTGCTCGCACGTGGGCATCGAGGTGCCGTGCGCCGTCGGCGAGGAAGAGGCCCGTCAGTTCCGCCGTCGCACCCGGCGCCGCAAGGCGGGCATGCAGGTCGAGACGTGCGAGCGAGGCGCCGAGTTCGGCATCGTGCACGTGAAGTGTCGCGCGCTGGCCGAGCGTCGCCTCGAAGCGCTCGATCAGGAAAGTTCGCAGTCCCTGGTCCTGGAGTCGGTACAGGTGGAGTGTGGAGTCAGGGCTGGCCTCGACATCGACGACCGAATTGACGAAGCGCTCCGCCTCGTCATCCCCGGCATGGTGGATGATGACCTGCGCGGTGCTGCCGCGCCCGGCCCGCACCAGCAGGCGCGGGTGGCTCATGCTCGATTCGCCGGACGCGGCGAGCCGTACGTGCAAGGGAGCATCGGGGGCCGCGCCCTCGGCGATGTCTACGACCAGCGCATCCGCGCACAGTGCGGCGTTGAGTGCCGCAAACCGCTCCGTGCCGCCGCCGGTCGGCACGCGCAGCAGCGCGCCCTGCGGTTCGCCGTCGGCGATGGCCGCAGCCAGCGTGCGGACGCGGATCCCGGCGGGAACCACGCCGGTCGAAAGCGCGGCCTTATCGCCAGGGGCAAACCTGCGGGTCTCCAGGCGACGCAAGCTCGTGTACTTCCATGCCTCGTCGCGCGGGGCGGGCAAACCCAGCGCCGCGAAGTGCTCGAAAGCCGCGCTGCGCACTGCGGCGCTCGCAGCGGCTTCGTTCCGCGCGGATTCGAAGGCCGCGAGGAACGGGGCGAGTGCATCGGCGCGCACGGCGGCGTTCATGCAGCGCCGGCCTCCTGCCGGATCCAGTCGTAACCTCGCTTGTCGAGTTCCAGCGCGAGCGTCCGGTCGCCGCTGCGCAGGATCTTCCCTCCGGAAAGGACGTGAACAAAGTCTGGCTCGATGTAGTCGAGCAGCCGCTGGTAGTGCGTGACCATGACGATCGCGCGCTCCGGGCTGCGCAGGCTGTTCACGCCGTTGGCCACGACCCGCAGCGCATCGATGTCGAGCCCGGAGTCCGTCTCGTCGAGCAGCGCGAGTTTCGGCTCGAGCACCGCCATCTGCAGGATCTCGTTGCGCTTCTTCTCGCCGCCCGAGAAGCCTTCGTTGACCCCCCGGTTCAGGAAGCTCTCGTCCATCTGCATCAGGCGCATCTTGTCGCGCACCAGCGCGAGGAACTCGAACGCGTCGAGCTCCGGCTCGCCGCGCTGCTTGCGCACGGCGTTCAGCCCCGCTTTCAGGAGGTAGGCGTTGTTGACCCCCGGGATCTCGACCGGATACTGGAATGCGAGGAACACGCCGGCGCGCGCGCGGTCCTCGGGCTCCATCGCGAGCAGGTCCCGCCCCAGGTACTCGACGCTGCCGCGCGTGACCTCGTAGCCTTCGCGCCCGGCGAGCACGCTCGCGAGCGTGCTCTTGCCGGAGCCGTTCGGACCCATGATCGCGTGGACTTCGCCCGCGCGGATCTCAAGGTCGATGCCCTTCAGGATCGGGCGATCGCCGATGCGGGCGTGCAGGTCGCGAATCTTGAGCAAGATGTCTCTCCAGTGGCTCGGTCAGCCGATCGCGCCTTCGAGGCTCACCGACATCAGGTTCTGCGCCTCGACCGCGAACTCCATCGGCAGTTCCTTGAACACGGCCTTGCAGAAGCCGTTGACGATCATGTTCACGGCGTCCTCTTCCGACAGGCCGCGGCTGCGGCAGTAGAACAACTGGTCGTCGGCGATCTTCGAGGTCGTCGCCTCGTGCTCGACGACCGCGCCCGGATTGCGGATCTCCATGTACGGGAACGTGTGCGCGCCGCAGCGATCGCCCATCAGCAGCGAGTCGCACTGCGTGTGGTTGCGCGCGCCCTCGGCCGACGGGAGGATCTTCACGAGCCCGCGATACGTGTTCTGGCCCCGGCCGGCCGAGATGCCCTTGGAGACGATCGTGCTGCGGGTATTGCGCCCGATGTGGATCATCTTCGTGCCCGTGTCGGCCTGCTGGCAGTGGTTGGCGAGCGCCACGGAGTAGAACTCGCCGACCGAGTGGTCGCCGGTGAGCACGCAGCTCGGGTACTTCCAGGTGATGGCCGACCCGGTTTCCACCTGCGTCCAGCTGATGCGGGAGTTCGCGCCGCGGCACTCGCCGCGCTTGGTCACGAAGTTGTAGATGCCGCCACGGCCTTCCTCGTCGCCCGGGTACCAGTTCTGGACCGTCGAGTACTTGATCTCGGCGTCGGCGAGCGCGACGAGTTCGACGACCGCGGCGTGCAACTGGTTCTCGTCGCGCATCGGGGCCGTGCAGCCCTCGAGGTAGCTCACGTGGCTGCCTTCGTCGGCGACGATCAGCGTGCGCTCGAACTGCCCGGTCTTCGCCTCGTTGATGCGGAAATAGGTCGACAGTTCCATCGGGCAGCGGACGCCCCTGGGGACGTACACGAACGACCCGTCCGAGAACACGGCCGAGTTGAGCGTCGCGAAGAAGTTGTCCGTGTACGGCACCACGCTGCCGAGGTAACGCTCGACGATCTCGGGGTGCTGCCGGACGGCGTCGGAGAACGGGCAGAAGATCACGCCGGCCTTGGCCAGCCGGTCCTTGAAGGTGGTCGCGACGGAGACGCTGTCGAACACGGCGTCCACCGCCACGCCCGCGAGCCGCGCGCGCTCGTGCAGGGGCACGCCGAGCTTCTCGTAGGTCGCCAGCAGCTTGGGGTCGACCTCGTCGAGGCTCTTCGGGCCGTCGCTCCGGACCTTCGGCGCGGAGTAATAGGAGATCGCCTGGTAGTCGATCGGCGCGATCCTGAGCTGCGCCCAGTCCGGGCGCCGCATGGTGAGCCAGTGGCGGTACGCCTTCAGCCGCCAGTCGAGCATGAATTGCGGCTCGCCCTTCTTGCGGGAGATGAGGCGGATGACGTCCTCGTCGAGCCCGGGCGGCACCGTGTCGGACTCGATCTCCGTGACGAAGCCGTGCCGGTACTTCTGTCCGACGATCGCGTCGAGGTCTGTGGGCGTGTTGGACATGGCAGCAGGGCCTATGCGCTACCGCCGTGGCGGGGCGGCGGGGCGCGACGGACGGCGCCGACCAGCTCCGGACGCCAGATCGCGACGGCCTCGTGGCCGGACAGCTGGGCGAGCGAGATGCCGTCCAGCGACCGCCGGATCGCGGCATTGATCCGCTGCCAGGAATTCCCCGTGCTGCAGGAGGTCTGCAGGTCGCAGGCGCTGTGGTCGCCGCTGCATTCGGTGATCGCGACGGGCCCTTCGATGGCGTCAATGATGGATGCCGCGCTGATCTGCTGGGCGGGCCTCGCGAGTTCATAGCCGCCGCGCGCCCCTCGGACCGAGGTCACGATCCCCGCGCGATGGAAGCTCTTCAGCAACTTGCTGACGGTCGGCAGCGCGAGCCGCGTGCGCTCGGCGACCTCCGCCGCGGTGTGCCGGCGGCCGGGGGGGGACGCGAGGCAGGCGAGGATGACCGTGCCGTAGTCGGTGAGCTTGCTGATCCGCAGCATCGGGGGTGTTCCTTCAATTGGGACGATTTTAGTCCTATTGGTGGATGGAGGCAAAACCGTGACGGGGGCCCTCCCGGGGCTAAGCGGCTGAACCTGCTATGATTCGCGCGGTCAATAGGCGTCATCGGCGTCCGCCGGGCGCAGGATTCGGAGGATCATGGGCAGTCAGCACGGCATGCCGAGCGGACGCGGCACGGCTGCGGGACGGGACAACGTCGCCGTCCTGCGAGGCGTCCACTACGCCGTGGACCACAAGCCCGTCTTCCGCGGGCTCGACGTGGCCATCCGCCGCGGAGACATCACCGCCATCATGGGCCCGAGCGGCACCGGCAAGACGACCTTGCTCAGGCTCATCACCGGGCAGATCCGTGCCGACGCCGGCACGGTCGAGGTGGACGGGCGCGACGTCGCCGGCCTGGGCCGCCGCGAGCTGTACGCGCTCAGGCGCCGGATGGGCATGCTGTTCCAGAATGGCGCGCTGCTCACCGATCTCGACGTCTTCGAGAACGTCGCGTTCCCGCTGCGCGAGCACGCGCGCCTGCCGGAGCGCCTGGTGCGCTCGCTGGTGCTCACCAAGTTGCACGCGGTCGGCCTGCGCGGAGCCGCGTGGCTCATGCCGCAGCAACTCTCCGGAGGCATGGCGCGCAGGGTGGCGCTCGCGCGCGCGATCGTGATGGATCCGGAAATCCTCATCTACGACGAGCCGTTCGCCGGGCTCGACCCGATTTCAATGGGCGTGGTGATGCGACTGATCCGCTCGCTGAACGACGCGCTCGGCATCTCGAGCATCGTCGTGTCGCACGACGTCGACGAGATCGCGAAGATCGCCGACCAGAGCTACATTCTTTCGGAAGGGCGGGTCGTCGCGCACGGCTCGCCGCGGGAACTGGGCGAGCACGCCTCGCCGATCGTGCGGCAGTTCATGGAAGGCCTCGCGGACGGGCCCGTGCCGTTCCACTACCCGGCGCCGGACTACTACCGCCAGCTGCTCGGCGCCGGAGACGGTGCGCGATGAGCCTGGTGCGGGAACTGCTGTCCGGCATGGCCGACTTCCTGGCACGCGCCGGCGCCATGACGCGCTTCTTCGGCCGCCTGCTGCTGATCGCGCCGGCGGGCCTGCTGCGGCCGCGGCTGGTCGCCGAGCAGGTCTACAACGCGGGCGCGCTGTCGCTCGCGATCATCATGACCAGCGGCCTGTTCGTCGGCATGGTGATGGGCCTGCAGGGGCACGACCTGCTGGCGCGCATCGGCTCGGAGGAGTCGCTCGGCACCGGCGCGGCGCTCACGCTCCTCAAGGAACTCGGACCGGTGGTGACGGCGCTGCTGTTCGCGGGCCGGGCCGGCACTGCGCTCGCCTCGGAGATCGGCCTGATGCGGGCGACCGACCAGCTCTCCGCGATGGAGGTCATGGCGGTGGACCCGCTGAAGCGCGTGGTCCTGCCGCGCTTCCTCGGCGGCGTGATCTCGATGCCGCTGCTCACGGCGATCTTCGTCACCGTGAGCATCTACGGAGTGCAGTTGATCGGCGTGCAGTATTTCGGCATCGACCGTGGGCAGTTCTGGTCCGAGATGCGCAGCTACGTGGAGCCGTCCGACGTGCGCGAGGGCCTGATCAAGGGCCTCGTGTTCGGCGTGGCGTGCAGCTTCATCGCCGTGTTCGAGGGCTACAATGCCGAGCCGACGGCCGAAGGCGTCGGCCGCGCCACCACCCGGACCGTCGTCGTCTCCTCCGTGGCGACGCTGGTCCTCGATTACATCGTGACGGCCATCCTTCTCTGACCCGAGGCGACCATGCGGCAGAACCGCGCCATTGACGTATCCACCGGACTGTTCGTGCTGCTCGGCGTGGCGGCGATACTGTTCCTCGTGACGCAGATCTCGAACCGCGAGTTCGCCTCCCAGGATCGCGCCATCCGCGTCACCGCCAGGTTCGAGAACGTCGGCGGCCTGAAGGTCGGTGCGCCGGTCAAGATGGCAGGCGTCACGATCGGCCGCGTCGAGGAGATCGGCTACGACATGAAGGCCTTCAAGGCCGTCGTGACGCTCGGCATCGACGCGCGCTACGACGAGATTCCGAAGGACAGCGACGCCAGCATCTTCACGGCCGGTCTGCTCGGCGGACAGTACGTCGGCATCTCGCCGGGAGGGTCCGACGAATACCTGAAGAGCGGCGACGAGATCGAGTTCGTACAGGACGCGATCGTGCTCGAGAACCTGATCAGCAAGTACATGTTCGGACAGGGCGCCAAGGACGGTGCGACGCAGCCGGCTGCGCCGTCGCCGTCCCAGACCCCCGCGACCCCGGCCGGCAAGGAGTGAGACGAGTCCATGCGTATCGCGTTCGTTGCATTCTGCGCGTCCCTGATGATCGCCGGCGTGGCCCACGGCGCCGCCGCCCCGGCCACGCCGGGCCCTGGCCCGCAGCAGTTGATCGACAGCGTGTCCAAGGAGCTGCTGCGCGAGGTCGACGCCAACCGCGCGTCGCTGGCCAAGGATCCGGCGAAGCTGCGCGCGCTCGTGAACCGGGTCCTGCTGCCGCACTTCGACACCGAGTATTCCGCCCGGCTGGTGCTGGGCCGTTACTGGCGCGATGCCACCGCGCAGCAGCGCCAGCGCTTCATCGAGGGATTCATCCAGTCGATGATGCGGCAGTACGGCGACGCGCTGCTCGACTTCACGGCCGACCGCCTGGTGCTCCTGCCGTTCAGGGGAGACCCGGCCGCATCCACTGCGACCGTGCGCACCGAGGTCACGCGCGACAACGGGACGCCCGTGCCGGTGAATTACTCGATGCACGCGACACCCGACGGCTGGAAAGCCTGGGACGTCACGATCGAGGGCGTGTCCTACGTCAAGAACTTCAAGACGGATTTCGGCGCCGAGATCGAGGCGAAGGGTCTCGAGGCGGTGATCCAGAGGCTGGAGACCGAGAACGCGACCCCGGCCGCGCCGGCCAAGCCCGCCGCGAAGGCGGGCTGAGGATGGCGTCGTTCACCATCGAGCGGGTAGCGCCCGGTCGCCTCAGCGCCGGCGGGGAACTCGGGTTCGCGACGGCTGCAGCAGCGCTCGAGCTGGGCGCCGCGCAGCTTGCGCGCGAGGACGAGCAGGTCGTCGACCTCGGCGGTGTGACCGCAGGCGACAGCGCGGGAGTGGCCGTGCTGGTCGAGTGGATCGCCACCGCTGCGGCCAGCGGTGTCAGCCTGCGCTACGAGAACGTGCCCCAGCAGATGCTCGCCATCGCCAGGATCTCCGACCTCGAGGACCTGCTGATTCGCAACTGACGGTTGCCGTCACCGGGCGCTCGGCGGTCAGTGCTGGGGCGGAGGTTCGTCCGTCGTGTCGTCGAGAGGCGGTTCCTCCAGCGGTTCCTCCGGCGGATTGCCGTCGTACACGAGGAACTGGCGCCGCTGCAGGTACGCGTTGCGCACGAACGCATACTTGTCGTAGGCGCTCTCCAGGGTGGCGTCGACGGACAGCAGGCGCGAGCGCGTGTCGACGTAGGACAGCCCGAGCGAGAACCAGCGCGCGTTGCCGAAGTTGAACCAGTAGAGCGGCTGGAGCACCGTTTCCGCGACGCGGGACGGCAGGTCGCGCACGGTCGACGGACCGAGGAGCGGGACCATCAGGAACGGCCCGGCCGGGACGCCCCACTTGCCGAGCGTCTGCCCCAGGTCTTCCTGGTGCTGCGGCAGTCCGGCGCCCGAGGCGACGTCGATCAGGCCGCCCCAGCCGAGTGTCGTATTGATGATGAAACGCAGTGTGTCCTGGCTGGCCGCGACCAGCTTGCCCTGAAGCAGGTCGTTCACCGCGGTCGCCGGGTAGGTGAGATTGTTGTAGAAGTTGCCGACGCCGGTCTGGAACCACGACGGCGTGTGGTCGTGATACGCAACCGCCACCGGCTTGAGTGCGACGCGGTCCAGCGTCTCGTTGACACGGTAGGCATCGCGGTTCCCGTGCTCGAAGGGATCGCCCGGCGTGCGTTCGCCGGTCGTCGCGCACCCGGCGAGCAGCACCCCTGCGCACGCGAGCATGATCCATCGCACCCATCGCCCAAGCGCCGCGAGCATCCGTCGCTCCGTGTGTGGCCGTTCCCAAAGTCCGGAGATTCTACAGGGGATTGCTAGCCGCTCGGACTCTTGCGCTGGCCGGTGTCCTGGCGCGGCGGCTGGCGATCCTGCGGGATGGCGTCGCGTACTTCCTTGAGCCTCGCCGTGTAGCGGGCTCGCTGCACGTCGGTGAGGTTGGGCACGGACAACGCGAGTTCGAGCTGGTTGGCGGCGAGCGGCAGGTCCCCGTCCATGAGGTGGTATTCGGCCATGTAGGAGTAGGCATCTGCGACGTCACCGGCCGCGTTGGCGGCGATCGCCGTGAGGCGGATCTGCTCCTGGGTCGGCGGCACGTTGTTGAACAGGTCGAGCAGGACCTCGTGCGCCCGTTTCGGCCGTCCGGCCTGGAGCAGGGCCTCGGCGTAGCGGATGGTCACCGGGACGTTGCGCGGCGCCAGGATGCGCGCCTGCTCGAGGACCTTGAGTCCCTCGGCCGTCTGCCCGGAAGCGACCAGCGCCTGCCCGAGCGCGGTGTGGAACTGCATCACCTCGGGATGGGTCGCGACGAGGCGCTCGAACGTGGGGACGGCGTGCGCCGCGTCGCCCGCCATGAACTGTGCCAGTGCATAGCCATAGAGCTGCGCGACGTTCGCGTCGGGTTCGTTGACGAGGAGCGACTTGTAGTACTCGCGCGGGTCGCGGCCGGCCGGCGTAGTCAGTACCCGGACCCGCTCGCGCGTGATCGCGTAGCTCATCGAATCGTGCGGCGTGACCGGCGGGTACTGGGCGGCGCGGCCCTTCGATTCCGCGATGCGCGCGCTGGTGACGGGGTGCGTGCGCAGCAGTTCCGGGACCTGGTCCGGACTCAACTGTGTGCGACGGCCCATCTCCTCGAAGAAGGCCGGCATCGCATTCGGGTCGTACCCGGCCGACGCCATCAGGCCGATGCCGACGCGGTCCGCCTCGTTCTCGTTCTCGCGAGTGAACCCGATCTGCGCCTCCTGCGCGATGCCCTGTGCCGCGGTGATTGCGCCGAGGGTGGCATTGCCGTCTACGCCCGCGATGGCGCCGAGCAGGATCGCGGCCACCGTCGCGGCGGTGGCCATGAGGTTGGTGCGCGAGCCCGCCTCGATGCTGCGCGCGATGTGGCGCTGCGTCACGTGGGAGATCTCGTGGGCATAGACGCCAGCGAGTTCGCTCTCGTTGCGGGTCTCGAGCAGCAGTCCGGAATGGATGCCGACGAATCCGCCGGGCAGTGCGAATGCGTTGATGGTCGGATCGTTGACCAGGAAGAAATTGAACTGGCGCTGGCCGTCGTTGGCCAGGCTCGACAGCCGCAGTCCGAGCGTCTGCAGGTATTCGTTGGTCTCCGGGTCCGCGACGATCCGTCCCGACTGCCGCAGCTCCCGCATCACCATTCGACCGAGCCGGTACTCGTCCTCGAGGCTCAGCGTCTGCTGCGCGGCGGTTCCCATCTCCGGCAACTGGTCCTGGACCTCCGAGGCCCGGGCCACTGTCGGCAGGCCGAGCCACGGCGTCAGGAGCATTCCGACGACCAGGCAGGACCAGCGGGACAGGCGCACGGTGCTCATCAGGACTTTGGACCCCCGTGGTACCGACTGGTTCCGCCGCGCCCCGGGGGGTTCAGAGCGTCTCCGACGCGACGTCGGCGAGCCGCGAGCGCTCGCCGCGCAACAGCGTCACGTGGCCGTAGTGCGGCCAGCCCCGGAACCGGTTCACGACGTAGGTCAGGCCGGACGTCGTCTCCGAGAGGTAGGGCGTGTCGATCTGCGCAATGTTGCCGAGGCACACCAGCTTGGTCCCGGGGCCCGCGCGCGTCACGATCGCCTTCATCTGCTTGGGCGTGAGGTTCTGCGCCTCGTCGAGGATGATGTAGCGGTTGAGGAACGTACGGCCGCGCATGAAGTTGAGCGAACGGATCTTGATCCGGTTGCGCAGCAGGTCGTTGGTCGCCGCGCGGCCCCAGCTGC
>DAOMFD010000026.1:0-16911 GCA_035429605.1 Steroidobacteraceae bacterium
TGTTCGGGTCCAACTGGCCGATGATCGCGCCGAAAAAGGCGCTCGAGGACCTCGAACGGCTGGAACTCGACGAGCGGACCCGGCTGGCGTTCCTCGGCGGGAACGCCGCGCGCGTGTTCGGGCTGTGACGGGCCGAGCGAGTTACTTCGGTCCGAACTGGCCGCGGATCTCGCCCAGGCGATAATTGCCGGGGCCGGGCTTCGAACCGTCCACGCCGTCGTTGGTGTGGATGTTTACGTAGGCGAGGCCGCCGCGCAGCTCGTCGACGAGATCAGCGATGGGCGAGCCTTGCATCGGGCCCGTCAGGTCCGCGGACGTGATGGTTCCTTCCGCCAGCACTCCGGTGAACGGACCCTGCTTCGCTGAGGCACCGTGCCTTGGGAACAGCTTGAAGACCGCCGGACCGTTCGCAGTGGGACCGCCGAGATGGAGTTCGGCCGTCACGGCGTTCGACAGGCCCATCACCGAGAGCGTGTAGGTGATCTTCCTGCCGTCATCATGGACGACCAGGGTGCACTCGCCGGTGGCCTTCGAGGTGGTCGGTTCCGGCAACTGCGCAGCCCCGGTCAGGTCAGCCTTGAACTGCAGTTCCTCCGCGCCGGCCGTCATGGCGGCCAGGACCAGTGCCGCGCTTGCAAGCGGAATCCAGATTCGTTGCGTCGTGAACATGTCCGTCATCCTGTTGAAGCCGGTGAAACGGGCCGCCCGACCCCGGGGTCGCGCGGCGATTGCACTCCAGATAGGCCCGGCTCGCTCGATCGAAAATACGTAGTTTCGCCCCCCTGGCTGCGCGATGCGCAGCAGTCGGCCGTCAGCGGCGCCGTGCGGCGGCTGTGCGACGCCGGCGAGCCGGCTCGGAGGACGTGCCCGCGGTCCTCGCGTTCTTTCGGGCGGGGCGACGCTTCGGGTTCATCCTCGACAGGGCGCGGTGCTCGCGGGCCTGCAGGTCGGTCTCGACCTGGCGCAGCTGGGTCACGAACAGTTGCGCGGCACGCGACAGCGAGCGCTTGCGCGGGTAGAACAGGCCGTAGCTCAGGTGCAGCCACGGGGCGTCGAACGGCACCAGCGCCAGCTTGCCGGAGCGCAGCTCCGCATCGATCGCGGGCAGTGGCGCCAGTCCGATCGCGTCGCCCGCGAGCACGGCCGCCTTGGCGACCGCGAAGCTGTCGAGCATCAGGCTCGGCGAGAGATCGCCGGTCTCGCGCTCGACCTTCGCCATGGGCATGGCCTTGGCGACGTGCATCGCGATGCGGTGCGGCAGTCGCGACGTGGCGAGCGGGAACACCAGGAGCGTCTCGAGGGAATGCTCCTTGGCACTGGTAAGCGGGTGGCCCTGTCGCGTGTAGAAGAACACCCGGTGCTCGGCCACCGGTTCGATCGCGAGTCGCGTCGGGTGGCGCTCGGCACTCGTCGTGTCCGCGATCGCGAACTCGATGCGGCCCGCCATCACGTCCTTCGCGAGTTGCTCGAAGTCCGCGAGGATCGCGTGCACGCGCAGCCGCGAGTTGGCGGTGGCCATGCGCCCGATGGCCACGCCGAGCGGCAGTTCCGCAGCGAACATGTCGGTGCCGAAGATGATCTCGGGCGACTGCAGGCCGGCCAGTTCCTCGAGGTCGCGAGTGAGGTCGCGCGCCTGGGAGAAGATGCGGCTAGCGTGATCGATCACCAGGCGCCCGGCCTCGCCGGGCTTGAGCGCCTTGGCGGCGGTGTCCATCAGCTTGGAGCCCACGCTCGACTCGAGCGCACCGACGCGCTTCAACAGCGAGTCCGGTGTCAGGCCCAGGACCTTGGCCGCGCGGGTGAGGTCCCGCGAGGGGAGGAGCTTGACCACGTCCAGCAGGCTGGGAGTCTTCACCATGCCCTCCAAACGCTAGCAGATGACCACCCGGATCGCACGAGCAGCTGGGCCCGCAGCCCCCGGAGGTATGGACTCTACGATCTCTCGGAGCGCCATGTCAGCCGGTATGATGCGTACCATGACCTCCAAGCTGCTTTCGCGCCGCGACCTCGAGTTCCTGCTCTACGAATGGCTCGACGTCGCGGCCCTGGCCTCGCGCCCACGCTACGCCGATCATTCCCGGGAGACCCTGGACGGCGCGCTCGACTCCGCGGAGAAGATCGCGACCGACCGGTTCCTGCCGTACCGCCACAAGGGCGACACCGAGGAGCCGCAGTTCGACGGCGAGCGCGTGCACGTCCTGCCGGAGGTCCGGGCGGCCTTCTCGGCGTTTGCCGAGGCCGGGCTGATTGCGGCGGCCCAGGACTACGAATACGGCGGCATGCAGCTGCCGGTGGTCGTGGACAAGGCCTGCTTCGCGTACTTCTTCGCCGCGAACGTCGCCTGGTCGGGTTACCCGCTGCTGTCGGCGGCCAATGCGAACCTGTTGCTGTCCCACGGGTCGCAGGCCCAGATCGATGCCTTTGCCCGGCCGCAGTTCGCCGGCCGCTACACCGGGACCATGTGCCTGACGGAGCCGCAGGCCGGATCGTCCCTGTCCGACGTCGCCACCCGCGCCGAGCCGGATGGCGACTCGCCGTTCGGGCCCCGCTACCGGCTCACCGGCAACAAGATGTGGATTTCCGGGGGCGAGCACGAAGTCGCCGAGAACATCGTGCACCTCGTGCTGGCCAGGATCCCGGGCGGGCCGCCGGGCGTCAAGGGCATCTCGCTGTTCATCGTGCCGCGCAGCCTCGTCTCGGCCGACGGCAAGGTGGGCGAGCGCAACGACGTGGCACTGGCGGGGCTGAACCACAAGATGGGGCAGCGCGGACTGGTGAACACGCTGCTCAATTTCGGCGAAGGACGGTTTCGTCCCGAAGGCCGGGCCGGGGCGATCGGCTACCTGGTCGGCGAGCCGCACCGCGGCCTCGCCTACATGTTCCACATGATGAACGAGGCGCGCATCGGAGTCGGGCTCGGCGCGGCCGCACTGGGCTACGCGAGCTACCTCGAGGCGCTCGAATACGCGCGCAACCGGCCGCAGGGCCGGCCGCTGGCGTCGAAGAACCCCGCGTCGCCCCAGGTCCCGATCGTGCAGCACACCGACGTGCGCCGCATGCTGCTCGCGCAGAAGGCCTACGTCGAAGGGGGGCTCGCGCTCAATCTCTACTGCGCGAGGCTGGTCGACGATGAGACCACCGCAGAAACCACTCAGGCACGCGACGACGCCGCGCTGCTGCTGGAAATCCTGACACCGGTCGCGAAGTCCTGGCCGTCGCAGTGGTGCCTGGCCGCGAGCGACCTCGCGATCCAGGTCCTCGGCGGTTACGGTTACTCGCGCGACTATCCCGTGGAACAGCTCTATCGCGACAATCGCCTGAATCCGATTCACGAAGGCACGCACGGCATCCAGGCGCTCGACCTGCTCGGGCGCAAGGTCACCATGCACGGGGGCCGCGCCTTCGAGCTCCTGGGCGCGGCGGTCGCCCGCTGCATCGGTGCGGCCCGCGCGACCGGCGACGAAGCGCTCGCGCAGTACGGGGCGGCCCTGGAGAACGCCGTGGCGCGCGTCGCCCAGACCACGCGCTTGCTGCACGGTGCCGGCGACCCGGAGCGCACCCTGGCGAACGCGAGCGTCTACCTCGAGGCTTTCGGGCACGTGGTGGTTGCGTGGATGTGGCTCGAGCAGGCCATGGCCGCTCACGGCAAGCCGGGTACGTTCTACGACGGCAAGCGGCAGGCCTGCCGCTACTTCTTCCGCTGGGAGCTGCCGAAGACCGGCCCGCAGTTCGACCTGCTCGCGAGCCTGGACGACACGACGCTCGCCATGTCGGACGAATGGTTCTGAGGCGCGGCGGGCGGCGAGGGAAGCGATGGCACGATCGATATTCATCACCGGGGCGTCCTCCGGGATCGGCGAGGCGCTGGCGGCGGAATTCGCGCGCCGCGGGTACGACATCGCCATTGCCGCGAGGCGCGCCGAGCGGCTGCAGGCACAGGCGACCAGGCTGCGGGAACTCGGCGCGGCACGCGTGCTGCCGGTCTCGCTCGACGTGACTGACTTCGCGAGCATCGGCCGCGCCCTCGAGCAAGCCCGCGCTGAATTCGGGCGGCTCGACGTCGTCGTCGCGAACGCGGGCGTCGGCTACTCGTTTCCCGCGGGCCAGGGCAAGTTCGACCAGGTCAAGCAGACGATCGACACCGACCTCACCGGTGCGATCGCGACCATCGAGCATGCGCTGCCGATGCTGCGCGCCCAGGGCGGCGGCCAGGTCGTCGCCATCACGTCCGTGGCGGGCGCGCGAGGCATGCCGTTCCTCGGGTCATACTCGGCGGCGAAGGCCGGGCTGCATCGGTACGTGCAGTCACTGCGCTGCGAGGTCCGGCACGAGCCGATCGTGGTCACCGAACTGGCGCCGGGGTACATCGACACCGACATGAATCGCGGCGCGCCGAGCCGGCCATTCGTCATCCCGGTCGAAAAGGGTGCGGCGATCATGGCGCGGATGATCGAGCGCAAGGTCGGACGTCGTTACGTGCCGGTCTGGCCGTGGACGCTTCTGGCACCGATCATGAAGCTCCTGCCGACGGCCCTGCTTGCGCCGAAGCGAAGGGTCAGGCAGTGAGCATCGCGATGGCAGCCCTCGAGCGAGGCGACGCATGAGTGCGGTGAATCCGGGCACCAGGCCGGTCGCGCCGCAGCACGCATTCGACACCGCGCGGCTGGCGGCGTGGCTCGAGCAGGAGGTCGCGCCGCTCGGCGGGCCGCTCGAGGTCGCACAGTTCAAGGGCGGCCAGTCGAACCCGACCTACCTGCTGTCGGCGGGAGGGCAGCGCTACGTCCTGCGCCGCAAGCCGCCCGGCAAGCTGCTGCCGTCGGCGCACGCCGTCGATCGCGAGTACCGCGTGATCCGGGCGCTCCACGGCACGGACGTGCCGGTCGCACGCGCTTTTGCGCTCTGCGAGGACGACAGCGTCATCGGCACCGCGTTCTACGTGATGGAGTACGTCACGGGCCGCGTCTTCTGGGACCCGAAGCTGCCCGACCTCGAGCCCGCCGGCCGGGCCCTCGTCCACGACGAGATCAACCGCGTGATCGCGGCGCTGCATGCCGTCGATCCGGCGTCCGTGGGCCTCGCGGACTACGGCAAGACCGGCGAGTACATCGCGCGGCAGGTCGCGCGCTGGAGCAAGCAGTACCAGGCGTCCGAGACCGAGAAGATCGAGGCGATGGACAACCTGATCGCGTGGCTGCCGGCGAACGTGCCGGCCGGTGACGAGACGCGCATCGTCCACGGCGACTACCGCATCGACAACGTGATTTTCGACCCGGTCGAGCCGCGCATCCGCGCGGTCATCGACTGGGAACTGTCGACACTCGGCCACCCGCTCGCCGACTTCGCGTACCACTGCATGGTGTGGCGCATTCCACCCGGCCTGTTCCGGGGGCTGGCTGGCCTCGATTTCGCCGCGCTCGGCATTCCCAGCGAGCGCGACTACGTGGCGGCCTACTGCCGGCGCACCGGGCGCGCGGGTATCCCCGAGCGCGACTGGGAGTACTACATGGCCTACAACATGTTCCGCATCGCCGCGATCGCGCAGGGCGTGATGGCCCGCGCGCTGCAGGGCAATGCCTCGAGCGCCGAGGCACTGCAGACCGGTCGTGCGGCGCGCCCGCTCGCCGAGCTCGCCTGGAGCCAGGTCGAGCGCCTGAAGCTCACTTGAGGAGAAGACGATGGATTTTGCCCATTCAGCGAAGGTGCAGGACCTGCAGCGGCGCGTCGCCGCATTCATGGACCAGCACGTCTATCCCAACGAGGCGCGCTGGCACGCCGAGGTGGACGAGAACCGGCGCAAGGGCGACGCCTGGGTGCCCACGCGCGTCGTCGAGGAGCTGAAGCAGAAGGCGAGGGCGGCCGGCCTGTGGAACCTGTGGCTGCCGGAGTCCGAGTACGGCGCCGGCCTCACGAACCTCGAGTACGCGCCGTTGTGCGAGATCATGGGTCGATCCCACATCGGGCCGGAAGCCTTCAACTGCTCGGCGCCCGACACCGGCAACATGGAAGTGCTGGTGCGCTACGGCAACGAAGCGCAGAAGAAGCAGTGGCTGCTGCCGCTGCTCGACGGCGCGATCCGCTCCGGGTTCGCGATGACCGAGCCCGCGGTCGCGTCGTCCGACGCGACCAACATCGAGGCGAGCATCGTCCGCGACGGCAACGACTACATCGTCAACGGCCGCAAGTGGTGGACCTCGGGCGCCGGCGACCCGCGCTGCAAGATCCTGATCTTCATGGGCAAGACCGACCCGGCGAACGAGAACCGCCATCGGCAGCAGTCCATGATCCTGGTGCCGATGGATGCGCCGGGCGTGAAAGTGCTGCGGCAGGTCCCGGTGTTCGGCTATGACGATGCGCCGCACGGCCACTCGGAGGTCGAATTCAGGAACGTGCGCGTCCCGGCCACGAACCTGCTGCTCGGCGAAGGCCGCGGCTTCGAGATCGCGCAGGGCCGGCTCGGCCCGGGCCGCATCCATCACTGCATGAGGCTGATCGGCGCCGCGGAGCGCGCGCTCGAGGCCATGTGCAAGCGCTCGCTGACCCGGGTGGCGTTCCACAAGCGACTCGCGGAACAGGGCGTGTGGCGTGAGCGGATCGCCGATGCGCGCATGAAGATCGACCAGGCGCGCTTCCTGGTCCTGCACGCCGCGTGGAAGATGGACGTGGCGGGCAACAAGGCCGCGCAGAAGGAGATCGCGATGATCAAGGTCGTGGCCCCGAACGTCGCCTGCCAGGTCATCGACCAGGCGATCCAGCTCTTCGGCGGCGCGGGCGTGTCCGACGACTTCGGACTCGGCTGGCTGTATGCGAATTCGCGCACCCTGCGCATCGCCGACGGCCCGGACGAGGTGCATCGCAACCACATCGCCAAGATGGAGCTTGGCCGCTGGTTCACGCCCTGAGCCATGAAGATCGCGGGCAAGGTCGCCCTCGTCACGGGCGCAGGTCGGGGCATCGGGCGGGCGCTGTGTCGCGAGTTTGCGCGGCGCGGTGCGGCGGGAATCGTCGCGTCGGACCTGGACGGCGAGGCCGCCGCGATCGTCGCGCGTGAACTCGGCGGCCTCGGCATGCAGTGCGACGTCTCCGATGCCGTCTCCGTCGCGAAGCTCGTGGCGAGCGCCGTCGAGCGATTCGGCCGGGTCGACGTGCTGGTGTCGAATGCCGGTCTCGGCGTGAAGGCCCTGGACCTCGACGACGCGCTTTCGGAGAGCGACGCGGACTGGCAGCGGATGTGGTCGGTGCACGTCATGGCGCACGTGCACGCGTGCCGTGCCGTCGTCCCCGGCATGCTCGAGCGCGGCTCGGGACACGTGGTGAGCGTGGCGTCGGCGGCAGGATTGCTGAGCCAGGTCGGCGACGCCGCCTACAGCGTCACCAAGCACGCCGCCGTCGGTCTCGCCGAGTCGCTGGCGATCACCTACGGCGACCGCGGCATCGACGTGTCGGTCGTCTGTCCGCAATACGTCGCCACCGCGATGACCGGTCTCGACGAAAGGACCGAGCCGGGCTCGATACCCGGCGTGATCACGGTGGAGCAGGCCGCCGCGATCATCGCCGACGGCATGGAGCAAGGCAGCTTCCTGATCCTCACGCACCCCGAGGTGCTGGGATTCTTCCAGAAGAAGGCGGCCGACTACGGCCGCTGGCTCGCGGGCATGCGCCGGATTCGCGACGGCTTGCGTGCCGGCGGTTTCCTCAAGGTCAAGCCCTGAGGCGGCGCGGCCTTGCCGAGCTGCTGCCACGCGGCCAGGCAGTGGCGAGCGATCGCCTGCGCGTCCGGTACGGCGGCGCGGTTCGCGACCAGGCCTACGTCCATCCGGCCGTCCTGTGAGAACGACGTGAAATTGAGGCCCGCGGGATCGGCGATCATCGACACGGGAAACGTGCCGACGAGGCGCGATCGCCCGAGATAGCGTCGCCCCTCGACGCCGCCCACGTTCGAGACCACGAAATTGACCACGGGCCGGGTGTAGGCCCCGAGCCCGAACAGGTCCGACGTGAGCCACAGCCCGAAGGCGAGCACGGCGAAGTCGAGCGACGCCTCCTTCGTCATGGAGTGGAACTCCTGCTTCGCGCGGCCGGTGCTCGCGACGATCTCGCCCAGCCGTCGGGCCGCACTGGACCGCGGGTTGCCGAGCTTCACGAACAGCGTGGACGCCTTGGTGCCGGGCTCGACGTCGCCCGGATCACGGGTCGAGACCGGGCACATCGCCACCAGGGGCTCCGTCGGTCGTTCGCCGCAGTCGCGCAGGTAGCGCTGCACGCCTTCGTCGCACACGGCCAGCAGCACATCGTTGATCGAGCCGCCGTGCGCGCGCCCGATGCATCGCATCTCGTCGAGATCCAGCGAGAACCTTGCGTAGGATCGCTCCGCGGCGACGCGCTGGTTCAGGCGCGTGTGCGGTCCGGCAAATGGCGTGTTGCCGCGTGTCGTGCCTTGCGCGGCGCGCAGCTCGGTCGCCCTTGCCGACACCCGCGCGTAGAGCTCCTTGAGCGCCAGTGCGTGGGTCACTGCCGAGCGCAGGCCCCCGGCGAGGTCGGACGCGCCTCGCGGCGGCGGGGGCAGCGCATGGAATCCCGGCAGCAGCGGGCCCGGCTCGGTCGACAGGCTCGAGAAGATCCGCGCGGCGGCCGAGCGCCCGTCCCAGGTCACGTGATGCGACTTGATGTACATCGCGAAGTGGCCCGAGGCGAGTCCATCGACGAGGTGGACCTCGAAAAGCGGCCGGCTGCGGTCGAATCGCTCGCGATGCAGGTCGGCGATGTGTTCGTCCAGCTGCTCCGGCGTCCCGGGCGCGGGCAGCGTCGCTCGCCGCACGTGGCGCTTCATGTCCACGGACGGCGGCGACACCCAGTGCGGGACGCCGAGCGGCGGAACCTCCGGCACGACGTCAAAGGGAGCGGTGGGGCCCACGGCTCGATATGCCCGGACGATGTCACGAGCGGCCTGCGCGGCGCTCACGCCCGGCGGCGGCTCGAACAGCATCGCGATCCCGACGTTCGCCGGCGCCTCCGCGCGGTCGACCAGGAGAAAAGCGAGATCCACCACCGGGATCATGCGAGCCATGGCAGCCCAAGTATGCGTCATCCGCAAGGGCGCGGCGCATCCGCCCAATGCTAGACTCGGGCAGGCTGCGACGAGCAGCTGCACGGGATCCAGCCATGCGACAGTTGCGCGGAGAAGACGCCCAGTTCCTGTTCGCTGAAAGCGGGCACGCCAACTCCAACATCACGCTCGTCTCGACCTACGACCCGTCGACCGCACCGGGTGGGCGGGTGCGGTTCAAGGGCTTGCTCAAGTACATAGAGAGCCGCCTGCACCTGTCGCCGATCTTCCGACAGAAGCTGCTGCGCGTGCCGCTCGAGCTCGACTATCCCTACTGGATCGAGGACGATCGATTCGACCTCGAGTACCACGTGCGACACATCTCGCTGCCGAAGCCTGGCGACTGGCGGCAGTTCTGCATCCAGGCCTCGCGCATCCACGCGCGTCCGCTCGACCTGTCGCGGCCGCTCTGGGAGCTGTACCTCGTCGAGGGCCTCGACACCTTCCTCGACCTGCCGCCCGACAGCTTCGCCATCCTGGCCAAGATCCATCACGCCGCGATCAACGTGAAGGGCGGCGCGGAGATCACCACGCTGCTCCACGACACGACGGCGCTTCCGCCCCAAGCCGAGCCCGCGGAGCCGTGGTTTCCCGAGCCGCCTCCTTCGACGAGCGTGCTGCTGGCGCGTGCGGCCTTTCACAACCTAGTGCAGCCGTTCATGGTCGCGGCACCGCTCACGCGGATGGTGCGCAAGATCGCCCCGGTGGTGTTCGGGACCTTGCGGGACGCCTGGCTGCACCCCGAGCGGCTGCCGGTCACGCGATTCGACTCGGAGGTCTCCCCGCATCGGGTCTACGAGACGCGCCGCTTCACGATCGAGGAATTCAAGCGGATCCGGGCGCTGGTGCCGGGTTCGACGGTCAACGACGCCGTGCTCGCCGTGTGCGGTGGCGCCCTGCGCCGCTATCTGCTCTCGCACGACGAGCTGCCAGGACCGAGCCTCGTGTCGTTCGCGCCCGTCTCGGTCCGCAGTGGCGACAAGGCGGCGCCGGCTGAACGTGCCATCAACCTGTTCAGGGTGCCGCTCGGGACCGACATCGAGGATCCGGTGCGACGCCTGCGCTCCATCCACCGCCATACCTCCAGCGCCGACGAGATCGGGCAGGCGGTCGGGGCCAAGGAACTCACGGATTTCACCAAGCACGCGCCGGCAGCCACGCTGGCGATGACGGCGCGACTGGTCTCGGGCTACGCGCTCGGCATCGGGGAGCACCCGGCGCTCGCGAACTGCACCGTGACTAACGTGCCCGGGCCTGCGATCCCGCTGTACCTCAACGGCGCGCGCATGACGTATTTCTCGGCCATCATGCCGATCTCGGACGGCCTGGGCCTGGTCTTCGCGGTGACGAGCTACGACGGCAAGGTGATCATTTCGCCCACCTCGTGCCGCGAGCAGATGCCGGACCCCGAGTTCTTCGCGCTGTGCATCCGCGAGTCGTTTCAGGAATACCTGGAACTGGCCGGCCGGCTCGCCGCCTCGCGAGGCAAGACGCGTCGCAAGGCCGGGGCCAAGGCCAAGGGGAAAGCGTCGAGATCCGTCCGACGAGCTGCGTGAGGGGCGGGCAGGCCGCCCCGACCGGTCAGGCGGGTGCCATCTCCGTACGCATGTGCCGGGCGCAGCGCTCGTAGACGGCGCCGAGCAGTCCCTGCGGGTCGAACGGTCGCCATTCGCCCTCTGGCTGGGCCAGCCGGTCCGCGAGTATCCACATGACCGCGGGATTGAACCCGAGCCCGAGGTGGCTGCCGGGCACCCAGATGTTCTCGTGCTGCCCGACCGAGTCGTCGAGTTGTGCCGCATCGGCCGGGACGACGCCGTCGGTCGTCGAGTAGACGCAGGTGGACGGCACCGGAGGCGGGGACTTGAGCACTTTGGCACGGACGTGTGCGAGGTGTGCGCCGGCCCCCATCGGGTGGGCGAAGTACCGGTACAGCGCATTGACGACCATCGGCACCTGTAGTTTGCCCACCGAGAAGCGCATCGGACTGCCCAGCGAAATCACGGTGCGCACGCACTCGGGTGCCGCGTGCGCCGTAAAGTACGAATAGACCCCGCCGAGGCTCCAGCCTACGAGGCTCACCTTGCCTTCGGACCGGTGGTGAAGGAACCGCACCTTCTGTTCAAGGGCGTGCGCGAACTTGAGCTTGAATCCGGTGTTCTGGCCGAATCCCCAGGTCTCGACGTGGTAGCCGCGTGACTTCAGGAATGTCCTCAGCCCGACCAGGGTGGCATCGCCGGCCGTGAATCCCGGGACCAGAAGGACGGTGTGTCCGTCACCGCGCGGAGTCCCCTGCAGCAGTGGCAGCCATGCGGGAAGCATGGCCATTTCGAGAAATCCGCGCCCCTCGAGCAGCGTATACAGCGTGCGGGGCGGCTTACCACGGCGGGCGGTCGCGCTCATCGTGCCTCGACGTTTCACGGCCACTGCTTGTTTGCAGCGCAGCAAGCTTAACCCTCCGGCCTGTGCCTGGGTAGTCGTTGCCTACGCGCAGCCGGCAGTGCATTGCACCGTGCCGCGCCGACAGGCAAAGTGGCGTGCCTGCAGTCCCGGCCCGCAAGCCATGTGTGGCTGAATCCATATAAGAATCATTGGGTTGTGACCATTCGATGAAGCGACAAGACAGGTCTCGGCGCACCCCGGCCCGGTCGGCTGGCACGACGCTGCGCCAGCTCGGCGTGGCGACGGCGCTGCCGGCGTCCCCCTCGGCCGCCGTGCTCGAGCGCGTGCCGAACCCGCATCCATCCGCGTCGTACCTCGTGCGGTTCGTGAACCCGGAATTCACGTCGCTCTGCCCGGTGACGGGACAACCCGACTTCGCCCACCTCGTCATCGACTACGTGCCGCGCCGCTGGCTGGTCGAGAGCAAGTCCCTGAAGCTCTACCTGGCGAGCTTCCGCAACCACGGCGCCTTCCACGAGGATTGCACGCTGGCCGTGGCCACCCGCCTGGTCGAGTTCCTGCGTCCGCGCTGGCTCAGGATCGGCGGGTACTGGTACCCGCGTGGCGGCATGCCGATCGACGTCTTCTGGCAGTCGGGCCGCCCGCCGGCGGGCCTGTGGATCCCGGACCAGGGCGTCGCGCCGTATCGAGGGCGCGGCTGAACCACCGTTCCTGGACGCGGCTGAAATTGCGTTTCTGAACATGGGGAGTACTGCGTGATGCGCTTGATCATGCGATTGACCGCGATGGCCTGGGCGGCGCTCGTATCGCTGCCGGCAGTCGCGGAGGACACCGCGGCGGCCAGCGCCGCGAAGTTCGAGGCCGTGAAGTCCGTGGACCGGCACGCCGCCGAGCTGACCGGGCTGTCCGACAGGATCTGGGCGTATGCCGAGATCGCGCTACGCGAGTACAAGTCCTCGGCCGCGCTCGCGGATTACGCCGAGAAGCAGGGATTCAAGGTGCAGCGCGGCGTCGCCGGCATGCCGACGGCGTTCGTGGCGACGTACGGCCAGGGCCATCCCGTCATCGGGATCATGGGCGAGTACGACGCGTTGCCGGGGTTGTCGCAGAAGGCCGTGCCCGAGAAGGACCCGCTGGTGCCGGGCGCGGCGGGTCACGGATGCGGCCACAACATGTTCGGCGCCGCGAGCCTCGGCGCGGCGCTCGCCATCAAGGAACAGATCCAGAAGGGCGCGCTGAAGGGAACCATCCGCTTCTTCGGCACGCCGGCGGAGGAGAACTACGGCGGCAAGATCTACATGGCGCGCGACGGGCTGTTCGACGACGTCGACGTCATGCTGGCCTGGCATCCGGGCGACGACACCAAATCCGACATGACCTCGAGCCAGGCGATGGTGGACCTGGCCGTGGAATTCCACGGCAAGGCCGCGCACGCAGCGGCGGACCCATGGAATGGCCGCAGCGCCGTCGATGCCGCGGAGATCTTCCTGGTCGGGCTCAATTTCATGCGCGAGCACATCAAGCCGTCGTCGCGCATGCACTACACGATCCCGTCCGCCGGCGACGTGCCCAACGTCGTTCCCGAGTATGCGAAGGTCTGGCTGTGGCTGCGCGACTGGAAGCGCACGGAGGTCGAGTCGCTGCTCGAGCGCGTCCGCAAGCTCGCCGAGGGCGCCGCGCTGATGACGGAGACCACGGGCACCGTGACCGTGCAGGCGGGAGACTGGGAAGAACTCACGCTCGTGGCCGGGCAGAAGCTGATCCAGGACAACCTGGTCTGGGTCGGGCTCCCGGCCTACACCGACGACGAACAGGCATTCGCGCGCGCCATCCAGCGGGCCACGGGGAAGTCCGAGCTCGGCATGGACGCGTCCGTGAAGCCGCTCGAGGGCCAGGACGCGCAGGGCGGATCCACCGACGTCGGCGACGTGAGCTGGGTCGTGCCGACGATCACCGTCACGGTGGCGACGGCTCCCGAGGGCGTGCCGTGGCACGCCTGGCCGGTGGTCGCCACCGGGGGCATGTCCATCGGGCACAAGGGGCTCGTGCGCGCGTCCAAGGTTCTGGCCGCGACGATGGTCGACCTGTACGAGCGTCCGGCGGCGATCGAGGAGATCCAGGCGGAATTCAAGGCGAAGAAGGGCGACGTGGTCTACAAGGCCTACGTCCCCGACGGGCCGCCGCCCGTGCCGAAGAACTGACGCCAGCCTGCGGACTGACGCCACCTGCCCGGGCTGATATAGTCGCCGCCCTTCATGGTGGCTCGCGTCGGATCCCTCGCGACGGCCAGCCGCGAACCCCGCCAGGCCCGGAAGGGAGCAACGGTAGCGGCCACGCCGGGTGCCGGGGGTATTCTGGCGCGGGCCGCCTCCAGACACGGCGCTGCCCGGGGAGTCCGAGCCTCCGCATGAGTTACCTGGTCCTGGCACGCAAGTGGCGGCCGCGCACGTTCGACGAACTGGTCGGGCAGGATCACGTCCGCCGCGCGCTGGTCAATGCGCTCGATTCCGGGCGCATCCATCATGCATTCCTGTTCACGGGAACGCGTGGGGTCGGCAAGACCACGATCGCCCGCATCTTCGCCAAGTCGCTCAACTGCGAGAAAGGCGTGTCGTCGAAGCCCTGCGGCGAGTGCGGCGCATGCAAGGACATCGATGCCGGACGCTTCGTGGACCTGCTCGAAGTGGACGCCGCCTCGCGCACCAAGGTGGACGACACGCGCGAGCTGCTCGACAACGTGCAGTACGCGCCGGCCCGGGGCCGCTACAAGGTGTACCTCATCGACGAGGTGCACATGCTCTCGACCCACTCGTTCAACGCACTGCTCAAGACGCTCGAGGAGCCGCCGCCACACGTGAAGTTCCTGCTCGCGACCACCGACCCGCAGAAGCTCCCGGTGACGGTGCTGTCGCGCTGCCTGCAGTTCCACCTGCGGCGCCTGCCGCTGCAGCAGATCCAGGAGCGGCTGACGGCGATCGCGCAGGCCGAGAAGGTCGAGTTCGAGCCGGCGGCGCTGCGTGCCGTGGCCCGCGGCGCGGAGGGCAGCATGCGTGATGCGCTGTCGCTGCTCGACCAGGTCCTCGCCTTCGGCGGAGGACGCGTGCTCGAAAGCGAGGTGCGGGCGCTGCTCGGGACCCTCGACCGCCGTCACGTGGAGGCCATGCTGAATGCGCTCGCCGCGAAGGACGGCGCCGCACTGATGGCTTGCGTGCAGCAGCTCGACGAGCGCGCGCCGGACTACGACCAGGCGCTCGGCGAACTCGCGGCGGCGATCCAGCGCATGGCGCTGCTGCAGGCGCTGCCGGACCTGCGCGGCGAGGACGAGGAGCAGGACCAGGCCCTTGCGGCCCTGGCGGGCCGGTTCACGCCCGAAGACCTGCAACTGCTCTACCAGATCGCGATCATGGCGCGGCGGGACCTCGATTTCGCGCCGGACGCGCGCGGCGGATTCGAGATGGCGCTGCTGCGCATGCTGGCCTTCCGTCCCGAATCGGCCGGGGCCGCACCGGCGGCGCCGGCTGCGACGACGCCGCGTTCGAGCTCCGCCCAGTCGCGCGGTGCCGGGCCGTCCCCAGCGTCCGCTGCTTCCGCGCCGGCCGCGGGCGCCTCGGTGGCGAGCTCGACCGATCCGGAGCTTGCGCGCGAGTCTGCGCAAGCCGTGGCCACGGCACCCGTGCCGACGGGCGACTGGGGAGCCATCGTCGCGGGACTCGGGCTGCAGGGCTCGGTGAGCCAGCTCGCCGCGCACTGCGTTCTCGTCGGGCGCGTCCGGGACGTGGTCAAGCTGCGGCTCGATCCAGCGGCGGAGTCTTACAATCGGTCGCAAATCGTCGAGCGCCTTGCCCAGTCGCTGTCACAGCATTTCGGACAGGGCGTGCGCCTCGAGATCAGCGTCGGGCAATCCGCGGATGGCGAGGCGACGCCGGCGCGGCAGCAGGCGCAGGTGGCGGACGAACGGCTCAAGGCCGCGGAGCAGGCGATCGAAGCCGATCCGGCCGTGCGCGCGATGCGGGAGACATTCGGCGCGACCGTGCAGCCGGGGTCGGTCCGGCCATTGAACTGAGCATCCAAGCGGGAGTCATCGAGACCATGAAGGGCGGCATCGGCAACCTGATGAAGCAGGCGCAGCAGCTGCAGGCGAACGTGCAGAAGGCGCAGGCAGAGATCGCGGCCATGGAAGTCACCGGCGAGTCCGGCGGCGGCATGGTGAAGGTCACGCTGAACGGACGGCACGAGGCGAAGCGCGTGCAGATCGATCCTTCCGTGCCGCTGGACGATCGCGAGATGCTCGAGGACCTCGTCGCCGCCGCGATCAACGACGCCACGCACCGGCTGGAAACGGCGTCCCAGCAGAAGATGTCCGGCCTGGTGGGTGGCATGAATCTCCCGCCGGGGCTGAAGCTGCCATTCGGCTGAGCGCGCTCCGGCGATGCTCTACCCGCCGAGCCTGAGCCGCCTGATCGAGGCACTGCGCTGCCTGCCGGGCGTCGGGCCGAAGTCCGCGCAGCGCATGGCATTCCACCTGCTCGAGCGCGACCGCGATGGCGCGCGCGAGATCGCCGCGGCCGTCTCTGCGGCGGTGGATACGCTCGGCCATTGCCGACGGTGCCGGATGTTCGCGGAAGGCGAGTCGTGCCCGGTGTGCGCGTCGGCCACCCGGGATCGTTCGCTGTTGTGCGTCGTGGAATCCCCGGCGGATGTCGTGGCCATCGAGCAGTCGGCGAGCTATCGCGGCTGCTACTTCGTGCTGATGGGGCACCTGTCACCGCTCGACGGCGTGGGGCCGGTCGAAATCGGCATCGACGCGTTCGAGCGCCTGCTGGCCGAAGGCGAGGTGCGCGAGGTCATCCTCGCGACCAATCCCACCGTCGAGGGCGAGGCGACGGCGCACTTCCTCGCGGAAGTCGTCGCGCGCTCCGGCCTGCGGGCCTCGCGCATCGCGCACGGCGTGCCGGTCGGCGGGGAACTCGAGTACGTGGACGGCGGCACCCTCGCGCACGCGCTCGCGGGACGCCAGGCCGTGAAATAATGGGGACATTCTCCTATTTCGCGGCCGCGAAATAGGAGAATGTCCCCATTATTGGAGAGTGTCTCCTAACGTCGTGACTGCGGATCGGCGAGGAACAGCCAGGTCTCGACGACCGTGTCCGGATTGAGCGACATGCTCTCGATGCCTTCGTCGAGCAGCCAGCGCGCCAGGTCGGGGTGGTCCGACGGCCCCTGTCCGCAGATGCCGATGTACTTTCCCGCCTTGCGGCAGGCCTGGATCGCCATGTGCAGCAGGGCCTTCACCGCGTCGTCGCGCTCGTCGAACAGGCGGGCCATGATCGCCGAGTCGCGATCGAGCCCGAGAGTGAGTTGCGTCATGTCGTTCGAGCCGATGGACATGCCGTCGAAGAACTCGAGGT
>DAOMFD010000027.1:0-1481 GCA_035429605.1 Steroidobacteraceae bacterium
TGCTGTGGTCGCAGCAGTACACGCGCAAGCTGCTGCCGGCGCTCGAGGCCGAGACGAGCCTGTCGACGGGATTCAAGGCCATCGGCCACCTCCACGTTGCGACCAACGCCACGCGCCGCGAAATCCAGCGGCGCGAGATGAATTTCGCGCGTTCGCAGAGTGTCGAGAAGTTCGAGCTCTCGCCGTCCGAGATCGCGGCGCTGTTTCCGCCGCTCGAGACCGGCGACCTCGTCTCGGGCATCTACACGCCGACGGACGGCCGCGTGAATCCCGTGGACCTCGCGATGGCGTATGCGAAGGCGGCGCGCATGCAGGGCGTGCGCATCCTCGAAGGCGTGTCAGTCACGGATCTCGTGATCCGCAACCAGCGGGTCGTCGGCGTGCACACCACGAGTGGCGAGATCGGCGCCGAAGTCGTGGTACTCGCTGCGGGAATGTGGTCGCGACAACTGGCGGCGCGCGCCGGGGTGTCGGTCCCGCTGCAGGCGGCGGAGCACTATTACCTGTTGACCGAGGCAATGGCTGGCATCCACGGCGACCTGCCGGTCGTCGAGGATCCGGAGGCCTACGCCTACCTGCGCGAGGAGGGCGGGGGATTGCTGTTCGGCCTTTTCGAGCCAGCGGCGGCCACCTGGAGTCCGGATCGCATCCCCGACGACGCCAGCTTCCTGACGCTCCCGCCCGACTGGGAGCGGATGACGCCGTTCCTGGAGCGGGCCTTCGCCCGGCTGCCGGCGATGCGGGACGTGGGGATCAAGACATTCTTCTGCGGCCCGGAGAGCTTCACGCCGGATGGCGGCTTCCTGATGGGCGAAGCGCCGGAACTGGACGGCTTGTACCTGGCGGCCGGGCTCAATTCGCTCGGCATCCTGTCCTCGGGCGGCATGGGCGCGATCGTGGCCGAACTGGTCGCGACGGGCGATTCGTCGCAGGACATCACGGGGATCGCGCCGGGGCGCACGCAGACCTACGAGTCGACACGCTGGTTCCTCGCCGACCGCACGCCGGCCACGCTCGGCTACGTGTTCAGCCACGCCGGCCTGCCGAACTACAAGCACAAGACCGCGCGTGACGTGCGGCGGCTCGCGCTGCACGATCGCTACGCCGCGCGTGGCGCCTCGTTCACGACCCTGAGCGGGTGGGAGATGCCCCGCTGGTTCTCGCAGGACGGCGCCATGCCGGAAGTGCAAAATCGTTACGGTCGACAGCCGTGGTTCGAGTACGCCGCGATCGAGCATCGCGCCACGCGCGAGCGCGTGGGCCTGTTCGACAAGTCGTTCATGGGCAAGTTCATCGTGCAGGGTCGCGACGCCGCGCGCGTGCTGGATCGTGTGAGCGCCAATTCCCTGCCGGCCGTCGGGCACAACGTCTACACGCAGTGGCTGAATTCCCACGGCGGGATCGTGTCGGACCTGACCATCACGCGACTCGGCGAGCAGGAATTCCTGCTGGTGACGAGCGACATCCTGCAACGGCCGACC
>DAOMFD010000027.1:1581-4511 GCA_035429605.1 Steroidobacteraceae bacterium
TTCACCTTGCCCTCGGCGATCAGGTGCACGGTGTCGCGGTACTCGAGGGGCGAGTGGCCGAAGACGAAGCGCAGGTCCACCTCTTTCTGGATCGCGAGCGCCGGCTCGATGCGGTCCACCTGCATGCAGACGCCGGCGACGACGATGCGCGACAGCAGCGGCGCGCCTTCGATGATCTGCTGCAGCACGCCGGGCACGCCGACGCACTCGAAGATCACCGGGCGCGGCGGCATGGCGCCCAGTGCCTCGGCGATGCGCCACGCCGTGTGCCAGGGCAGGGGCAGGCGGTCGAGCTTCTCGCGCGTGTCCACGACGAGCTTCATCGCGGTCGGCAGGTCGCCCATGAAGCCGAAGTCCTGCCAGTTGGCGTACGGCGAGCTCGCGGCGGGGTCCACGACGACGTCCGCGCCGCAACGCTGCGCGAGTGCGCGACGGCCCGGCGAGAAGTCGCTGGCCACGATCGTCTTCACGCCCCGCGCCTTGAGCATGCAGATCACGGCGAGGCCGACGGGACCGCAGCCGATCACGATCGCGACGTCCTTGCCGGTGACTTCGCCGCGACGCACCGCGTGCAAGCCGACCGCCATGGGCTCGGTGAGGGAGGCGAGCTCGTCGGACAGGCCGTTCGGCACCGGGACGAGGGCGATCTCCTGCAGCAGCATCCGCTCGGCGAACCCGCCGTTGAATCGCTTGTCATATCCGGTGAGGTGTATGCCCGAGTCGGACTTGACCATCGGTTGCGACACGATGCGCGTCCCGGGTCGCAACTTCCGGTGGCAGCCGGGGCCGTGGTCCAGGACCTCGCAGCAGAACTCGTGGCCGTACACCACCGGGTCCTGCGCGGTCGGGAAGATGTCGCCGATGCCGACCCGGCTCATCAGCTGGTGCATGTGGTCGGTGTGATGACGCATGTGCAGGTCGGAGCCGCAGATGCCGCAGCGCAGTATCTTCACCAACACCTGGCCCGCCGCTGGCACCGGCTCGGGCAGGTCGGCGACGCGAAACTCGGCGTTCTGGCAGACGACGGCTTTCATGACGGTCTCCTCGGACGGCGGGCGACCACGCGGCGACGGCTTCCGCCGACGATGAGCCGCGCCGACCGGACCGTCAATCGTCGTTTGCCGCGCCGTTCCTTCGCCGACCACCCGTGCCCGTCGCCCGCATCGACAGGATAGACTCTCGAGGCAGGCTCCAGGCGCGGGACCCTCCCGCCGGAGGTACATGGTGAATCGTCGACCCAAGCGAGTCGTGCCGGCGCACTGGTTGATCGTGCTGCTGGCATCGATCGCGACCACCGCCGTGGCCACCGGGACGTTGCCGCTCGACGGCACGGCCTGGGTGCTGAAATCAGCGGCGGGCAAGCCGGTCGTGAGTGGAGTGGTGGCGACGCTGCAGTTTTCCGCTGGCCGCGTGTCGGGCTCGGATGGCTGCAATCGGTATTCCGGCACGTACAAAGCCACTGCCGACGAGCTGCACGTCGCTCCCGACCTGGCGACGACGCGCATGGCCTGTCCCGGGATCGTGGACGAGCAGGCGCGCGCGTACGTCGCGGCGCTCACGGGCGCGCAGCGATGGCGGGTGCAGGGGGAGCGGCTGGAATTGCTGTCGTCCGACGGCAAGGTGCTTGCCACGCTCGTCGCCCAGTCGCTGCCCCTGGCAGGATCGAGCTGGCACGCGACCGGCATCAACAACGGCAAGCAGGCCGTCGTGAGCGTCCTTGCGGGTTCGACGGTGACGCTGTCGTTCGGTGCCAACGGGGAGGCCAGCGGGTCATCTGGCTGCAACCATTACGCGGGACGCTACGAGACCCGGGACTCCGGAATCTCGTTCGGCAAGCTCGCGGTCACTGCCATGGCCTGCGCGGACCCGGCGGTGATGGAGCAGGAGCAGAACTACTTCAGGGCGCTCGCGACCGCGAGTACGCTGCGCATGGAAGGGGATCGCCTCGAGTTCCGGACCGCCGACGGCGCGCTCGCGGTGAGCTTCGTGCGCGCGACCGGCGGCTGACGGGCGGCGACCAACACAGGAGACGACGATGGGAAATTTCGAGAAGCAGATGCAGAAGGTACGCACCGCCCCGGGATTCATCGCGGCGCTGGACCAGAGCGGCGGCAGCACGCCGAAGGCCCTCAGGCTCTACGGCATCCCCGAGAGTGCGTATACGGGCGAGGCGCAGATGATGGACCTGATCCACGCCATGCGCACCCGGATCATCACCAGCAAGGCCTTCAATGGCGACCGGATCCTGGCGGCGATCCTGTTCGAGGCCACGATGGACCGCAGCATCCTCGGCCAGCCGACCGCGGACTACCTCTGGGAGGTCAAGAACGTCGTGCCGGTCCTCAAGGTCGACAAGGGTCTCGAGGCCGAGGCGAACGGTGTGCAGCTGATGAAGCCGATGCCAGCCCTCGGCTCACTGCTCGAGCGTGCCAGGGCCAAGGGCATCTTCGGCACCAAGATGCGCTCGGTCGTGAAGCAGGCGAACGCGGCCGGCATCGACGCGATCCTCGACCAGCAGTTCGCCGTCGCGCGCCAGATCATTGCCGCGGGGCTCGTGCCGATCATCGAGCCAGAAGTTGATATTAAGTGTCCAGATAAACCTGCGGCCGAGGACCTGCTCAAGGCCGGCATCCTGAAGCGGCTCGACGCGCTGGCCGAAGGACAGCTCGTCATGCTCAAGCTCACGATACCGGACAAGGACGACCTGTACGTGGACTGCATCCGGCACCCGCGGGTGCTCAAGGTCGTGGCGCTCTCCGGCGGATACACGCGTGACGACGCGAATGCCCGCCTTGCCCGCCAGCACGGCATGGTGGCGAGCTTCTCGCGGGCGCTCACCGAGGGCCTCACCGCGCAGCAGACGGACGCAGAGTTCGACGCGGCGCTCGACCGCTCCATCGAGAGCATCTTCCGCGCGTCGATGACCTGAG
>DAOMFD010000027.1:4611-11188 GCA_035429605.1 Steroidobacteraceae bacterium
GCGAAGTCGGACGCGACGCAGAACACGTAGGCCCGGCTGCCGCTGACGGTGCCCGAGAGATCGCTTGCGCCGGGCAGCGGCCACGCGACGCCATCCTGCGAGACTCGTACGTCACCCATGTCGATGACCGAGAGTGCGGCGCGCACGACCATGCCGTCGCTGAAGCGGCGCTCGACGCCCGTCGAGAATCGCCACTGCTCGGCCACCGGAAAGTAGGCCGGGACGGTCGACTTCGACGCCGGCGAACTGTCGTATGCCATTCCGGCGGATATGTTCCAGGACGGATTGAGCTGATGCCGGACTCCGGCGGCGACGTTCCACGTGTCCTGCAGTCCATCGGGAAGAATTCGAATCGGCTGGCCCATCATCGTCATCGTGGAGTGCCCGAAGGCCGACCAGTCCTGGCGGCCGACCTCGAGTCCGACGAGCGTGGCCGGCGTCACCTGCGTGGTCGCGCCGAGCGTGACCTGCTGCGGCAACGTGAACTCGAGTTCGCCGGCCGACGTCCGCGGCACCAGCGTGGACAGGACGGGATGCAGGCCGCTCGCGCGCATGTCGAGCGGCACGGTGTGCGACACGGGAGCGGTCCAGGCGAGCCCGACGCGGGTGCTGTCGGTCGCGCGATAGAGCAGGCCCACGCTGCCTGCGGGCGCCCACTCACTGCCGTGAAGCTTGACCCGCCCGTCCGGCAGGTCGGCCGGTGGACCGTAGATCGCGGCTGAATTGTTGACTCCCGCTGCGGCGTCGATGTCGGCGTACTGGGCCCCGACCGTGGCGCCGACGTCGAGCCGGTCCGTCAGGTGGTAGGCCGCCGCGCCGGCCACGGTCGATGTCTTCAGACGTGCATGTTCGATCGAGTAGCGACCGACCCAGTCGTTGCCGTAGTCGTAACCGAGCCCCGCATAGCTGTAGACGCCGAGTCCCAGGGAGACGCGCCCGAGGTCGTGCACCACGAACAGGCTGCCAGCTGGATTTGCCGCCGCTTCGTTGTGCGCCGAGCCTGGTGTGCTGCCTTCGCCGCGGAATTCGAAGTCGAGCTTGACGGGCAGCAGGGCGACTGTCGCCTGCGTGCCGTGCAGGCCGGCGATGGCGGCGGGATTGGCGGCCAGCGCAGCGCCGTCGAAGGACATTGCGGCGCGCCCTGCGCCTGCCATGCTCATGTCGGCGCCGCCGGTTTCGGTCAGCCAGGCGGCTGCGGCGTGACCGGCCCCGGGAAGCAGCAGCGCGACACAGGCCAGCGTCCCGATGAGTGCCCGCGAGCGCGCCGCTGCGGTTGCGCGCGAGGCCGCGGGTGTGGGTGCGCGAGTGGGTGAATCGAGCGTCATGGCGATCATCCGTGGTCCTGATGCCGCAGCAGGTTACGTCGATCCGCCTCGCCACTTTGCGCACGACCGAAGCGCGATTTTCGTTTTCCTGCAGTACACTCCCGGTAACCATGGCAGGACCCACCACGTCCAGATCGCTGGTCCACCGCATCATCGGCCCGCCGGAGGTCTCGTGCCGGCTGGGGTCGGCGCCGCCGCTGGTCGTCGAGTCCTATCGTGTCCTGCTCGATTCCGCGGTCGTCCCGCCTCTGCCCGCGCCGGTGATGCTCGTGCACACGGGGGGCAAGCCGCTGTCGTACCGGTCGCGGCGATCCGGTGCGGCCGGTCGCTCGCTGCCCGGCCTCGTCACGCTGGTGCCACGCCTGGTGCGCGGCGAGTTCGCGCTGGGCGGGGTCGGCGAAGGCGCCCTGGTGTATTTCGAAAATGAGAAGCGCATTCCCGCGTGGGTCGCATCGCTGGCGCCGTCCGTGCCGGTGACCGTCGTCGACGAGCTGGTCTCGGCCATCGTCCGCCAGATCGTGGCCGCCGCGCGGGACGGCACCGGCGACGATCTCTACCTCGCGTCACTGGGTAACGCGCTGATCATCCAGGGCCATCACGCATTCGGTCGGCCGGTGCACGCGGAGCACCCGCGCGGGTCGCGCAGCGGGCTCATGATCGCGCATACGGCCACCGAGTACGTCCGCGCGAACCTCGATGGCGATCTCTCGGTCGAGGCCATCGCGCGCCGCTGCGGCGTGGGCGCGACGCATTTCTCGAACACGTTCCGGCAGGTCACGGGCATGACGCCGCATCGCTACGTGCGCCGCGCGCGCATCGAACGGGCGTGCGAGTTGCTGAGAACGACCGCGCTCGGCGTCGGCGAGATCGCCGACATGGTCGGGTTTGCCGGGCAGAGCCACTTCTGCACGGCCTTCACGCAGGAGCGTGGGGTGACACCGACCGCCTATCGTCGCAGCTGCATGGAAACGGAGCGATCTGTTGTGCGCTGACGCACGGGTCGCGCGCCGCCGTTTCAGCCCCGGGTCGGGACGACCTCGACCGTGACGTGCACGAGTTCCTCGTGCACCGCGAGTTGGCGGCGTATCTCGGACGCCGCGTACTCGCCATCCGTCTCGACGCTCACGATGCAGGCGTACTTGCCCTTGCCGACGCGCCACACGTGCAGGTCGCGCAGCTTCGCGTGCTCCGGCAGCGCATGCAGCGCTTCGCGCACCTCGGCGACGACCGGGGCGTCCATCTCCGCATCGAGCAGGACGCGTCCCGTGTCGTGCAACAGGCCGATGGCCCAGCGTCCGACCAGGATCGTCCCGGCGATCCCCATGACGGGGTCGAGCCAGGTGGCGCCGAAATACTTGCCGCCGAGCAGCGCCCCGATTGCGAGTACGGAGGTTGCCGCATCGGCGATCACGTGCACATAGGCCGAGCGCAGGTTGAGGTCGTGGTGATGCGCGTGGGACGCGTGATGGTCGTGGTCGTGGTCATGGCCGTGCGAGTGCGTGCCGGCCGACAGCAGCCACGCCGAGACCACGTTGACGACGAGGCCGACGACCGCCACCACGATGGCCTGGTCGAAGTGGATCGGCGCCGGCGCAAGCAGGCGCTTGACGGACTCGTAGCCCATGTACGCGGCGACGCCCACCAGGAATACGGCGCTCGTGTAACCCCCCAGCACCTCGATCTTCCAGGTGCCGAACGAGAAACGAGGATCGTTCGCATGCCGGCGCGCGAGCGCGTAGGCACCGGCCGAGACCCCGAGCGCGAGGGCATGCGAACTCATGTGCCAGCCGTCGGCCAGCAGCGCCATGGAGCCGAAGACGGTCCCGGCGATGATCTCGATCACCATCATGACGGCGGTGAGCCACATCACCTGTCGCGTCCGGCGCTCCGCCACGGGATTGTGGAGGTCGTAGCGGTGGACGTGCGGATGCTCTGGGTGGGACTGCATGACGAGCCTGCGTTCGCGTGGCCGCGGCCAGTATAGCGGCGTCAATCGGCACGCGGCCGGCGGCAATGGGCACGCGACCCGATCCGTTCTATGCTCTCGACTGCCTGCGACTGCGGCCGGCGGTCGTCAATAACGAGCGCAAATCATGAGTGACCCGATCAAGTACCTCCTCGACGAATCGCGCATCCCGAAGCACTGGTACAACATCCAGGCCGACCTGCCGAAACCGGCCCCGGCGGTGCTGCATCCCGGCACTCACAAGCCGGTCGGTCCCGACGACCTCGCGCCGCTGTTCCCGATGGAACTGATCCTGCAGGAGGTCACCCAGGAACGCGAGGTGCCGATCCCGGAACCCGTGCGCGACGTGTACCGGCAGTGGCGGCCGTCGCCGCTGTACCGCGCGCGCCGGCTCGAGCAGGCGCTGGGCACGCCCGCGCGCATTTACTACAAGTACGAAGGCGTGTCGCCGGCCGGCAGCCACAAGCCGAACACCGCCGTGCCGCAGGCCTTCTACAACAAGCAGGCCGGCGTGAAGCGGCTCATGACCGAGACGGGAGCGGGACAGTGGGGCTCGTCGCTCGCCTTCGCCGGCGCGCTGTACGATCTCGAGGTGCAGGTCTTCATGGTGCGAGTCTCGTACAACCAGAAGCCGTACCGCCGCGCGCTGATGGAAACCTACGGGGCGCGCTGCGTCGCATCCCCATCGAGCGAGACAGAGTCTGGACGCGCGATCCTCGCGCAGGACCCCAATCATCCCGGCAGCCTCGGGATCGCGATCTCGGAAGCGGTCGAGCTGGCAGCCCAGCGCGACGACACGAAGTACGCGCTCGGCAGCGTGTTGAACCACGTGCTGCTGCACCAGACGGTGATCGGACAGGAAGCGATCGCCCAGTTCGAGATGGCGGACGACTACCCCGACGTCATCGTCGGCTGCACCGGTGGCGGCTCGAACTTCGCCGGCATCGCATTCCCGTTCATCGGCGAGCAACTGCGGGGCGGCAGGAAGGTGCGCGTCGTCGCGGTCGAGCCCGCGGCGTGCCCGAGCCTGACGCGTGGCACCTATGCGTACGATTTCGGCGACACCGCGCACCTGACGCCGCTCACCAAGATGCACACGCTGGGATCGACCTTCACGCCGCCGGGCTTCCACGCGGGCGGACTGCGTTACCACGGCATGGCGCCGCTGGTGAGCCACGTGAAGCAACTCGGGCTGATCGATGCCGTCGCCTACCAGCAGACGGGTATCTTCGCGGCGGGCGTGCAGTTCGCGCGGGCGGAGGGGATCGTGCCAGCCCCTGAAGCGAACCATGCAGTCAAGGGCGCGATCGACGAAGCGATGCGCTGCCGCGAAGAGGGCGTGTCGCGCGCGATCCTCTTCAACCTCTGCGGACACGGTCACTTCGACATGCAGGCGTACATCGACTACTTTGCGGGCAAGCTCGAGGACCGGGACTACGACCCGAGGGAACTCGCGATGGCGCTCGCGGGCCTGCCGTCGGTGGCCGAGCCGGCCTGACAGAATCGCGCGAGGAACGAGACCGGGCAGTCGGCAAAGGGGAGGGAACGATGCAAATGGATGCGGTGGATGCACGTCAGCATGCTGCCAGCGTCGCCCCCGGCTGGGCACTGGCCCTGCGCCGCTACAACGACCGCATGATGTTCGACCTGCTGGGCGGTCCGCGGCCGTGGAAGCTCGCGTGGGTGATCGATGCGCAGAAGTGCGGCACGTTCCCCGTGCTGGCGCTGCTGATGTGGTACTACTCGGGAAGGACTCCGGCGGCGACCTCGCCGGCTGCGTGGACGTATCTCGCCCTGCACGGATCCTACGGCCTCGTCTGGCTGCTCAAGGACCTGGCGTTCCCGGATCCCAACTGGCAGCGCCGCGCGACCGTCGCGAGCGGGCTCTACACGTTCGCGGGACTCGTCCTGTACTGGTCGTTCGGCTGGCTGATCATCTCGGGAACGGTGATCCCCGACTACCCGTTGCCGCGGGCGGTCTGGTTCGCGCTGTGCACGACCCTGTGCATCCTCGGCTGCGCGATCATGATCGCGGCCGATGCCCAGAAGTACTTTACGCTGCGTGTTCGACGCGGACTCATCCGCGACGGCGTGCATCGCTACGTCCGCCATCCGAATTACCTCGGCGAAATGCTGGTGTACGGGTCGTTTGCGCTGCTCGTCTGGCATTGGTGGCCGTGGCTCGTGCTCGGCTGGATCTGGCTGACGCTCTTCGCGACCAACATGGTCATGAAGGAGGCGAGCCTGTCCCGCCATGAAGGCTGGACGGACTACAAGCGCCACAGCTGGTGGCTGGTGCCGTTCGTGCTGTAGCCCTCGGGCGAGGGGCAATCGCGCCTCGAATCGCGAACCCGTGCGCTGGTCGTCCGGATGCGGGCGACGGACTTCCAGGTCGACAGAAAAACGGTAGGATTCGGGAAGGGCCGCAGGGTCGGTCGTTCAGCCAGGAGCAAGGTGTCTTGCGCAGATTCGTCAGCGTTTTCGCACTGCTGTGTGCGGCCGTAACGTCGTTCGCTGTTCCGTTCTGGGGCGCCAGGGACTCGAGTCCCGCCGGGACGCCGCCAGCAGCGCTCAAGCCGGGCGAATTCGTCTGGGCCCCCGACATCGCACCGGACGGCCCGATCGTCGTCATCGTGAGCCTCACGGAGCAGCGTGCATACGTCTATCGCAACGGCGTGCAGGTCGGATACACCACCGTGAGCACCGGGAAGCCGGGGCACGAGACGCCGACGGGAATCTTCACGATCCTGCAGAAGGACAAGGACCACCGGTCGTCCAAGTACAACGATGCGCCGATGCCCTACCAGGAGCGGCTGACGTGGGACGGTGTCGCGCTGCACGCCGGCGGCCTGCCCGGCTACCCCGAGTCGCATGGCTGCGTGCACCTGCCGTCCAGGTTCGCCGAGGACCTGTTCAGCATCACGCACCTCGGCATGACGGTCGTGGTGGTCAACGACATGACCGCGCCCCAGGACGTCGTGCATCCGGCCGCGCTGGTTCCGGTCAGCGCCTCGAGCGGCGAGGCGGAGATCCAGTCGCGGCTGGTGGTAGGCGAGAAGTGGCGCTGGGAGCCCGAGAAGTCGCCCGAAGGTCCGGTCTCCATGATGATGAGTGCGGCGGACCAGCGCATGATCGTGCTGCGCAACGGGATCGAGATCGGGCGATCGCGGGTCTACATCAGCGATCCCGACGCGCCGCTCGGCACGCATGCCTTCATCGTCAAGGCGGGTGAGGGCAGCGGCGAGAGCGTGATCCTCAAGGGCGCAGCGGCCCGCAACTGGATGGA
>DAOMFD010000027.1:11288-16102 GCA_035429605.1 Steroidobacteraceae bacterium
CGCGGTCCGGCGCGCGTCAGTGCTGCAGTTTGCAGCGCATCTCCGGGGCGCCGTAGCCCCAGGTCACGCTCGCTACGCCCTGGTGCTCCCAGAAGGACTCGTTGCGACCCTGGTAGCGAGCGCCGCTGCCGCTCGGCTGCACGAACATGAGCGAGACGCTGTCGCCGCGCTCGGCGATCAGCGTCGGCGGATCGGTGCGGAAATGCGTGACGACGACCTCGCCACCGGCGGGGGCGTCGCAGACGAACGTGAAAGGCCCGGTGAAGGACACGAGCCTGTAGCGCGCCTGAAGCTCGGCGATGCGTAGCCTGTATTCCTGCTCCACGCAGGCGCGCCGGTCATCGCTCTTCCAGCAATCGTCCCGTCCCTTGATCCACCCGCGCTGCTCGGCCTTGAGCACAGGTGGGTGCTCGTCGACGGCCTTCTTCGAAGCGTCGGCATAGACCTGCGCGAGCTGCCGGTCGAGCGCGGACAGGCCGCTGTCAGCGCAGATCAGGCTCGCGATGCTCCCGGCTTCGACCGTGCGGCAGTCGAAGGACGGTCCGTCGGCGGCGGCAACTCCTGGGGCGGGTGCCAGGGCCCACGCCAACAGTCCGCCGACGATGCACACGACACTGCGCCGCGATGACATGGGTTCCCCTCGGCGATCGGTCTGGCTCGATGATACGCCGCGACGGCCGAGGCGCGCAGGCATGCGCAGGTTCGCGCATGGAAATGGTTGACGCCACGTCGCCTACACTCCGGGCGTCGTGCGAAGTAAGCTCGACCGAGTGACTTACCAGGGGAGTGGACCATGGACATCGCCCGGGAATTGCGCGCGCTGATCGGCGAGTCCGGGGTCCTCGATGCGGCCGACGTCGCCAGGCGCTCGGCAGGCGTCTGGAGGCCGGACAATCTGCGCGCCGCGGCGCTGGCACGACCGACCAGCACCGAGCAGGTCGCCGCCGTGCTGCGCTGGTGCAATGCGAACGGCGTCCCGGCCGTCACGCAGGGCGGTCTGACCGGCCTCGTGCACGGTGCCGACGCCGGTCCCGACGAAGTCATCCTGTCGCTCGAGCGGATGCGGACCATCGAGAACATCGATCCGGTGCAGCGCACCGCCAGCGTGCAGGCCGGAGTCACGCTCGAGGTCCTGCAGGACGCGGCCGACGCGGCGCAGCTGCTGTTCCCCGTGGATTTTCCCGCGCGCGGCACCGCGACGATCGGCGGCATGGCGGCGACCAACGCCGGCGGCAATCGCGTCATCCGCTACGGCATGACGCGCGATCAGGTCCTCGGCCTGGAGGTCGTGCTGGCCGACGGCACGATCGTCTCGTCGCTCAACTCCCTGATCAAGAACAACACGGGCTACGACCTCAGGCAGCTCTTCATCGGCTCCGAGGGGACGCTCGGCGTCATCACGCGCCTGGTGCTGCGCCTGCGCGAGCAGCCGACGACGGAAAACACCGCGTTTGTCGGGCTAGAGAGCTTCGACAGCGTTGCAAAGTTCCTCAAGCACATGGATCGCAGCCTCGGTGGCACGCTGTCGTCCTTCGAGGTCATGTGGCGGTCGTTCTACCGGCTCGTGACGACTGCTCCCGCGAAGGGACGACCGCCGATCGCGCAGGACTATCCGTTCTACGTCCTGGTCGAAGGACAGGGTGCCGATCGCGAACTCGACACCCGGCGCTTCAATGCCGCGATGGAATCCGCCTTCGAGTCCGGCCTGGTCGTCGACGCGGCCATCGCACAGTCCGCGGCGGATTCGGCGAGCTTCTGGGCCCTTCGCGACGACGTCGAGCAGGTGCTGCACGGAGGACTCCCGGTCATCTTCGACATTTCCCTGCCGATCAGCGAGATGGAAGGATTTGCCACGCGACTCGAGGAGGGATTGCCGCGGGAAATCGGCGAGGATCATCGCCTGTTCATCTTCGGGCACCTCGGCGACGGCAACCTGCACGTGATCGTGCAGGTGCAACCCGCGGCCTACGCGGCGGCGCGCCCGAAGGTGGAAGCACTGGTCTATCGCGGTCTCGAGGAATTCCGCGGCGCGGTCTCGGCCGAGCACGGCATCGGGCTGGAAAAGAAGCCGTGGCTGCGGGTGAGTCGTTCGGAGGCCGAAATCGCCGTCATGCGCAGGCTCAAGGCCGCGCTCGATCCGCACAACTTGCTGAATCCCGGCAAGATCCTCTGACGGCCGGCCGTCTCGGGCCTAGACCCGCTGCAGCAGCGCGTAGGCGAAGGACTGCTCGCTGCCCCCGGGCGTCATGTGCCGCTCGGCGCGCTTGGCTACCAGCGTGAACGATGGGACGAACAACGCTGCGATGTCCTGCGCCGAACGGCGTGCGACCGGCAAGCCACTGCACCGTTCCGGGCCGTCCGGCGCAAATCCGCCGATGATCGCGTGACCGCCGCGGCGCACCGCGGCGGCGGCCTGTTCCGCATACCTTGCAGCGTCCGCCGGATCGGTCAGGAAATGAAAGACCGCACGGTCGTGCCAGATGTCGTACCCGCCGGCCGGGAGTGCGGCATCGAGCACGTCCGACACGAGCCACGTCACCTCGCGTTCATTCGGCCCGATGCGCCGCCGAGCGATTGCCAGCGCCTCTGCCGAGACGTCGAGGACGGTGAGGCGGCGCAGCCCCTGGTCGAGCAGATCGTCGACGAGCGTCGACGCGCCGCCGCCGACGTCGATCAGGCGAGAATCCGTGCACAGGCCAGCGAGGCCCAGCAGTTCCAGCGATACGTCCAGGCGCGGCCGGTACCAGCTGACGGAGTCCGCGCTCTTCGTCAGGTAGACCTTCTGCCAGTGCGCCTGCCGACCGGATGGCTCGTCGGGCATGTGTCGTATCGCTGAGCCTGCGAGCCGCGTTGTCAGGGGCACGTCGCGGAGCCGGGTACCTTGCCCGCGAGCTTCAGGAACCCGCCGAACGGTCCCATGTTGCCCATGGCCTCGCCCATCGGCCCGCTGAAGTGCAGTCGACCGAACATCATCGCCTTCATCGGCCCGTACTCGCCGGCGCCCATCTGGTGCCAGCGCTCCGTGGTCGCGTGCATCACGTAGTCGACGTCGCCATCGAGCTCTTGCGTCTCGACCGGGCCGCCGTAGATGCATTGCGCCTTGTCGTCCTTGAGCGCGATGCGCAACTCGACCGTGGGCTTGTCGCCGCAGTCGGACCGGTACAGTTGCAGGACCTTGTAGCCGTGGCCGGCGTCGTTCTTGACCCACTTGCTCTTCACGAGCTCGGTGGTCAGCACGGGGTCCTGGTTCCAGGCATCGCACGCCGCGACGCCCCATGGGCCGGACATGAAGGCCGGCTCCTCCGCCAGCGCGGGCACGCAGGTCACGGCGGCCAATGCCGCCAGCACGCGCATCAACTTCACTTCGCGTAGTCTCATGCTTCCGGTCTCCGGGTTTGCAGCTCCAGGCCAGCGGCGTGCCGCTCGCGCGGACGCAATACGTGCACTGCGCATGCAATGCATGGGTCGAAGCTGTGGATCGTGCGCAGGATCTCGATCGGCTGCGCCGGGTCGTGCAGCTCGTGGCCGACCAGCGCCGCCTCGTATGCACCCGGCTGCCCCTGTGCATCGCGCGGCCCGGCGTTCCACGTGCTCGGCACGACGGCCTGGTAGTTCGCGATCTTCTCGTCCTCGATCACGATCCAGTGGCCGAGTGCGCCGCGTGGGGCCTCCATGAAGCCGGCGCCCCGCGCCGTCTTCGGCCACGTGGACGGCTCCCACATCGAGTCGTCGAACGTGCGCGTGTCGCCGGTCTTGATGTTGGCGATGAGCTGGTCGTACCAGCCCTGCATCGCGTCGGCGAAGATCTTCGTCTCCAGCGTGCGCGCCGCGGTTCGGCCTAGAGTGGAGTAGAGCGCCTGCACCGGCACTTCCAGCTTCGCCAGCGTCGAGTCAACCAGTTCCTTCGCCTGCGCGTTGCCGGTCGCGTACATCATCAGCATGCGCGCGAGCGGTCCGACCTCGACGGCCTTGCCCTTCCAGCGCGGCGACTTGAGCCAGCTGTACTGCTTCTCGACATCGAGGAACTGGTACGGAGGCTTCGGGCCCGTGTAATCGAGCTTCGTCTCCCCGTCGTAAGGATGCAGGCCCGCCTGGCTGCCGCCGCCGTAGTCGTACCAGGCCCGCGCGACGAATTCCTGGATCTGCGTGGGGTCGTGCAGGTCCACCTCGTGGATCGTCGAGAGGTCGCGGTCCAGGATCACGCCGCGCGGCACGAGGAAGGTCTTCGGGTCATTGATTCCGTGCGACGGGAAATCGCCGTAGCACATGAAGTTCCCGAGCCCTTCGCCCTGCGCGGCCCAGTCCTTGTAGAAGCCGGCGATCGCAAGCGTGTCCGGGACGTACACCTGGTCCACGAACTCGCGCATGCGAACGATCAGTTCCTGGACCTGCGCCAGGCGCTTGGCATTGATCGCCGAGTCGGAGTCGAGGTCGATCGGGTTGGGCACGCCGCCAACCAGGAAATTGGGGTGCGGGTTCTTGCCGCCGAAGATCGTGTGCAGCTCCGCGACGTCACGCTGCCAGGCGAGCGCGTCAAGATAGTGCGCGACCGCCATGAGGTTCGCCTCCGGCGGCAGCTTGTAGGCGGGGTGGCCCCAGTAGCCGTTCGCGAAGATGCCGAGTTGCCCGCCCTCCACGAACGTCTTCAAGCGCTTCTGCACGTCCGCGAAGTAGCCGGGCGACGAGCGCGGGTAGCCGGACAGCGACTGCGCGAGCTGCGAGGTAGCAGCGGGGTCCGCGCCGAGGGCCGACACCACGTCCACCCAGTCGAGCGCGTGCAGGTGGTAGAAGTGCATCACGTGGTCGTGGATGTA
>DAOMFD010000028.1:0-4373 GCA_035429605.1 Steroidobacteraceae bacterium
ATCCAGCCGTCCTGGCAATAGCGGTCGTAGGCTTCCTTGAAGCCGGGCGGCGTGTACACCTTGCCGTCCTCGAAGCGGAGGCCCTGCTCGTCGCCGACCCGGTTGGTGGGCGCGAGCACCGTCTCGGCGAAACGCGCGCCCTCCTCCAGGATGCCCTCGAGCAGGTCCTTGTTCAGGTCCTCCCGGCCGAAGCTGCGATAGTGGTCCTCGATGTCGAGGACTTCATGGACGACGAAGCGGATGTCACGGAGCGGTGCGCGGTAGGAATACACGGTCTTGCGTCCTGTGATGTGGCCTTTGGGCCGATTATATGCGATGCAGCAAAATCCGCAGGTAGGTGTGTTCCGGTTGCCGGTTCGCGCGAGGCGCCCGTATAGTGGCCGCGCCGCCACGATCCTGAAAATGCTGGAATTTCTGCCGAGGACGCCGCCGTGAGCCGCGATTACGACCCGCAACCCGGGCAATGGTACGAAGACCTCGAAACCGAGGAAGTCTTCAAGGTCCTGTCGGTGGACCCCGACGAGGAACTGGTGCGGATCCAGTGGCTCGACAGCGAGGTCGAGGACATCGACCTCGACGACTGGAACGAGATGGATCTCGAACTCGCCGACGAGCCGGAAGGCTGGGTCGACGACGAGGAAGAGGAGGAGGAAGAGGAAGAGGAAGAGGACGACGAGGAAGACTGGGACGAGGAAGAGGACGACGACTGGGACGACGACGAGGACGAGGACTACGACGACGAAGACGACGAGTATCGTGACCGCGAGTGAGCGACACACCTGCCCTGGCCCAAGGAACCCCGGCCTACCCGGCTGAACTCGAGCGCGTCTGGCAGTCGGCCGACGGGACACCCGTCACGTTGCGGGCGCTGCGCCCGGACGACCTCGACCGCGAGCTGGCATTCATCGCGGGCCTGTCCGAAGAAACGCTGCACATGCGCCTGCAGTACTCGGCCCGCGGCGTGAACCGCGAGGAGGCCGCGCGGCTGCTGCAGCTCGACTACCACGACACATTCGCGATGGGTGCGCTGGTGGCGCAGGGGCCCGACCAGAGGCTCGTCGGCGTCAGCCGCTATGCGCGCGTGCCGGACACGGACCGGGCCGAATGCGCCATCGTCGTCGCCGACGACTGGCAGGGCCGCGGGCTCGGCACCGAGCTCATGCGCAGCCTCGGCACGGCGGCGCGCGCCCGCGGAATCCTCGCGCTCGAAGGGACCATCCTCGGCGAGAACCAGCGCATCCTGGCCTGGGCGCATCGATTCGGCTTCACGGTGACCGCCGAACCCAATTCCGGCGGGATGCTCAAGGTGACGCTCGACCTCGGGTCGTTCCCGTCCCTTTCCTGAGCCGTCGCGTGGCCGTGCGCCAGCCCGCGTAGGCCGGCATCACGTCGGTCGCGCGCTCGACCGCCTCGCGCCGCAGCGCCCGGTCGCGGTGCCTCAGCGACTGCTCGATCACCGTGGTGAGCGGCGCTCCCAGCGACGCCGCGTGCTCGCGCACCCAGTCCCGCGCCTGAAGCACGTCCCGATGTTCACCGAGGCTGTCCTGCGCCGCGCGCAATTTCTTCAGGACCTGGGCGGCCCGGGTCGGACTGCACGTCGCGACTGCCTCGAATGCGTAGCGACAGTGCTTGAGCGCCAGGCGGAGCCGGTGCAGCTCCCTGGCGTCGCGGGGATCGCGCGCGACCAGCTTGCGGGCCCGCCGCCAGGGACGGTGTGCCAACTGCAGCACTTCGTCCTTGCCGGCGTCGCGGCGCACGAGCAGCGCGTCCAGGGCCTCCGCGTCCGCAAGACTCGCGAGATTTGCAATCCAGCCCGGTGCCGCGACCTCGCGATGCACGCCGGCCCGAGCCGCCGCGATCGAAGCGCCCAGCAGTGCGTCCACCCGTGCAGCATCGGCGGGTGCGACTTCCGGATCCTCCTGCAGCAGCTGGCGCAGCAGGTCGCGTCGCACGTCGGCTTCGCGCACGGTCGTGAGCCCGCGAGCGAACGTGCGCAGCCCGCGACGCATGCGCTTCGCCGCGTCCGCATCGAGCAGCGGGCGAAAGGTCGCGAGCATCGATCGCAGCCGCCGGGCGGCCACCCGGGCGTCGTGCACGTCCACGCCGCCCACCGATCCGAGGCGACCGGCGATCGACACCAATCGAGCCTGCTGCCCCTGCAATGCAGCCGCCAGCTGCCGACTGCCGGCGGACATCGCCCGCGCGCCTGTTCGCCGAGCTTGCATGCCTGCAGCCTAGTAGAATTCCGCGTTTGCCGCGACCGCATCGGAGCCGTTCGAGAGTCGAGTCCCCCGGGAGACCACCATTGGGCGAGCCCGCCACCGCCATCGTCTGGTTTCGCAGGGACCTGCGCCTGGCCGACAACCCTGCACTGTCGGCCGCCTGTGACCGAGCCGATCGCGTCGTGCTGCTGTACGTCCACGCGCCCGGCGAGGAAGGCGACTGGCCACCCGGCGCCGCGAGCCGATGGTGGCTGCACCACAGTCTCGAGCGGTTGGCGGGCTCGTTGCGTGCACGCGGCGCAGTGCTGCACCTGCGGCACGGACCGTCGCTCGAAGCGATTGTCGACGTCGCGCGATCCACCGGTGCCGACAGCGTGTTCTGGAACCGGCTCTACGAACCGGTGATCGCGCAGCGCGATGCGCGCGTGGCTGCGGCACTGCGGGCGGCCGGCATCACCGTCGAAACCCACAACGCCGCGACATTCGTCGAGCCTTGGGAATCGCTGACCCGCGACGGCCGTGGCTATCGGGTGTTCACGCCATTCTGGCGCACACACCAGGCGCAGCTCGACGCCCAACCGTCGCCGTTGCCCGTGCCGCGAATCCGCCCGGTCCGACTCGACGGAACGAACCCGCCGCTCGACGAGTTCGGATTGCTGCCCAAGGTTCGTTGGGACGCGGGACTGCACGCAGCGTGGACCCCGGGCGAGGCCGGTGCGCTCGCGCGGCTCGACGAATTCTGCGAGTCGATCGCGTGCGGATACACGATCTCGCGCGACCGGCCGGACCAGGACGGCACCTCCAGGCTGTCGCCGCATCTGCACTTCGGCGAGGTCGGCCCACGGCAGTGCCTCGCAGCCGTTCGGGCGGCGATGGCCGGACGTCCAGGTTGCCAGCCGGGCAGCGAGGCGTTCCTCCGCCAGCTGGGCTGGCGCGAGTTCGCGATCCACGTCCTTCACCACAACCCCGAGACCGTCATCGAGCCGCTCGACCGCCGGTTTGCGAAGTTCGCCTGGGATGCGAACCCTACGCTCGTCCAGGCATGGCAGCAGGGTCGAACCGGATATCCACTGGTCGACGCGGGGATGCGCCAGTTGTGGGAGACGGGCTGGATGCACAACCGCGTGCGCATGGTCGCGGCCTCGCTGCTCACCAAGAACCTGCGCCAGCACTGGGTCGACGGCGCCCGCTGGTTCTGGGACACGCTCGTCGACGCCGACCTCGCGAACAACACGCTCGGATGGCAGTGGGTCGCGGGTTGCGGAGCCGACGCCGCTCCGTACTTCCGCATCTTCAACCCGCAGCTGCAGGCGGAGCGCCACGACCCGACGGGCGCTTACGTGCGGCGCTGGCTGCCCGATCACGGCGACAGTCGACCGCCGCTGGTCGACTTCAAGCAGAGTCGCGCGGCCGCGCTGGCCGCCTACGCCCGCCTGAAGCGATAGCGGAATCCCGCGGCACTACGCACGACCGCGGGTTTCACCTACTATCGCGGCGACGCCCTACGCCCGAGAATTCATGGGTCGCATCGACCCGGGAGCGCGGCCATGTCCGAAGCGGGAATCTACGAAGGCCTGGCCAGCTCGAAGCTGGCCGTCGAACTGAACGAAGCGGAGCGGCGCACGCTCGCGCATGCCATGACTCTGCGCGACCTCCGCCACGGCGAGGTGCTCGTGCAGGAAGGCACGGCGGACGACCACCTCTACGTGGTGGTGAGCGGCGTGCTCGGTGTGGTCAAGAACGTGGGCAGCGACAACGAAGTGACGCTGAACGCGAAGCGCCCCGGGGACGTGGTGGGCGAGTTGTCGTTCCTCGACAGCTCGACGCGCTACGCGTCTCTCGTCGCATTGAGCGACACACGGGTGCTCGGTCTCAGCCGCGATGCCCTCGAGGGACTGCTGGAGTCGCACCCGAAGGTCGTCTACCACGTGATGCGGGCGATCGTGCGCGTCGTGCACGACATCCAGCGCCGGCTCTCGATGCAGACCGCGGAACTCACCAACTACCTGTACAAGACCCACGGCCGTTACTGAGCGGCGACCCGCGCGCTCCCGACTGGCCGCTGCCACACCTGCCGCGTACGATCGCGCTCATGCCTGCGCCTTCGCAGTCCGCGATCGCCACGGCCGTGGCGCGCATCCGCGACGCGCT
>DAOMFD010000028.1:4473-16036 GCA_035429605.1 Steroidobacteraceae bacterium
GCTGGTTGCATCCTTGCCGACGCGCAGGCCGCTGCCGCGCGCGCGGACCGATACTTCCCGCTCGCGCTCGGCTCGGAAGGAAGTTGCCAGGTCGGCGGCAACCTCTCGACGAATGCCGGCGGCCTGAATGCGCTGCGTTACGGCGTCACCCGCGACCTGGTGCTCGGCCTCGAGGTCGTGCTCGCGGATGGACGGGTGCTGGACGGCCTGACCGCGCTGCGCAAGGACAACACCGGCTACGACCTGCGCGACCTGTTCATCGGCGCCGAAGGCACGCTCGGCGTGATCACGGCTGCGAGCCTGAAGCTCTTTCCCGCGCTGCGTACGGTCGAGACCGCATTCGTCGCCGTCACGGGCCCGGCCGCTGCAGTACAGCTGCTGGCTCGGCTCCGAGCGGCGACCGGCGATGCGCTCTCGAGCTTCGAACTCCTGCCGCGGATCGCGATCGACCTGGCCACGACGCACATACCGGGCGTGACGGACCCGCTCGACCGCCGCTATGAATGCTACGTGCTCTGCGAGGTGTCCTCGGCGCGGGACGACCCCGGGCTGCGCCTCGCACTGGAGGGCGGCCTCGGCCGCGCGATCGAAGACGGCCTCGTGCTGGATGCGGCGTTCGCGGAATCGGGCGCGCAGCGCCGGGCGCTGTGGCGCCTGCGCGAGTCGGTGCCCGAGGCCCAGCGCGCCGAAGGCGCGAGCATCAAGCACGACGTCTCGGTACCGATCGCGGCGCTGCCGGACTTCGTGGCGGCGGCGAGTGCGGCCGTGCTCGCGATCGTGCCCGGGGGCCGGATGGTCTCTTACGGACACGTGGGTGACGGCAACCTGCACTTCAACGTGACCGAGCCACTTGGCGGGGACCGTGCGGCATTCCTGGAGTGCGAGCCACGGATCCAGGCTGCGGTGCAGGAAGTCGTCCGCCGCTTCCGCGGCAGCATCAGCGCCGAGCACGGGATCGGCCGGCTGAAGCGGGCGCAGCTCGCCGCCCACGAGGGCCCGGTCGCGATGGACGTCATGCGCGCGATCAAGCGCGCGCTGGACCCGAACGGAATCATGAACCCCGGCAAGGTGCTGCCCGACGCGTAACCGTGAGGGTTGCCGAGCCGCAGCGCCCGGGCATGCCTGCACGGGGCCTCGGCCAGGTCCAGGAAGAGCCGCGTCATAGGCAATTTCCCTTGTGGAAGCCGACTGGATTCGCTAAATACGATTCAAACTCGAGTCGGACGATTCCAACAACAACAGGAGGGCCCGGACATGCCCATGTCGAAGAAGCTGGCAGCGGAATTCATCGGAACGTTCTGGCTGGTGCTCGGCGGCTGCGGCAGTGCGGTGCTCGCGGCAGGCGTGGCCGATGTCGGCATCGGTTACGCTGGTGTGGCACTGGCCTTTGGTCTCACCGTGCTCACGATGGCCTTCGCCATCGGCCACATCTCGGGCTGTCACCTGAACCCCGCGGTCACCGTCGGCTTGTGGGCCGGCGGACGGCACCCGATCGGCGAGGTCGTGCCTTACATCATCGCGCAGGTGCTGGGTGCAATCGTCGGCGCGTACGTCGTGTACATGATTGCGTCCGGTCAGCCGGGCTTCGACCTCAATGCGGGACTGGCCTCGAACGGCTACGGCGATCACTCACCGGGCGGGTACTCGATGGCCGCAGCATTCCTGTGCGAGGTCGTGATGGCGATGATGTTCCTCTTCATCATCCTCGGCGCCACCGACCGCCGCGCGCCGGCGGGGTTTGCGCCGATCGCCATCGGCCTCGGGCTCACGCTGATCCACTTGATCAGCATCCCGGTCACCAATACCTCGGTGAACCCTGCGCGCAGCACTGGCCCCGCCCTGATCGTGGGCGGCTGGGCCATTGCGCAGCTCTGGATGTTCTGGGTCGCACCGGTCTTCGGCGCGCTCATCGCCGGCTACCTGTATCGCTGGTTGGCGGAGAGCAAGTGAGCTGACGCGGGTCGTCCGGCGATCTCGTGTCGTCGGACGCCCGACCAGCGAGGCACGTGATCCATGGGCGGGCTCCTCAGGTCGAAGTGGGTGCGGGGCATTGCGCTCGCGGCCGCGCTGGTCGGGCTGTACGCATTCCTGGGATTCCGGGTGGCTCCGGAGCTCGTGCGCAGCCAGGCGATCTCCTACGTCAAGCAACAGTATGGCCGCGACCTGCGCATCGGCGAGGTGCGCGTCAACCCGTTCCTGCTGCAGCTGGAAGTCCGCGACCTGTCGCTGCCCGATGCGGACGGCGGCCCGATGATCGCCTTTCGCCGGCTGTTCGTGGACTTCGAGGCGTCTTCGCTCTGGCACCGTGCCTACGTCTTCAAGGAGGTCGCCCTCGAGGCGCCACAGCTGAAGACCGTGATCAGGCCCGGCGGCAACGTCAATCTCGCGGACCTCGCGCCGAAGGAAACGGTGCCGCCTGAGAAAGCGCAGCCATCCGGTGGGCTGCCGCCCGTCTGGCTGCATTCGCTTGCGGTGTCCGGCGGCGCGATCGGCTTCTCGGATCGCAACCGGGCGGCGCCGTTCGAGCGACGGTTCGCGCCGGTCAACTTCACGCTGAAGGACTTCCGCACGACCGCCGAGGGCGGCGGCTTCCAGCTGTCCGCGCAGACTCCGGCCGGCGAGGGCTTCGCGTGGAAAGGTCGATTCGAGGTCGCGCCGGCCATCGGGTCGCAGGGCGACCTCTCGATCCACGGACTTCGGGCGCAAGGCATCAGCGAATACCTTGCCGATGCCCTGCCCTTCATCCTGAGCTCGGGCCAGATCGATGTCGCCGGCCACTACGACATCTCCCTCGCCCAGGGCCTGAAGGCGAAGGTGGACTTGTCGAAGATCGAAGTCTCGGGCCTCGCCGTCCGCGCGCGCGGGTCGGACAGCGACTGGATCGAGATCCCCGGGATCACGGTCACCGACACGTCGCTCGCGTTGCCGGCGCGCACGATCTCGATCGCCGGCGTCACCGTCACCGACATGCAGGTGCAGGCCTGGATGGCGCCGGACGGCTCCATCAACCTCAAGCAGCTGTTTGCTCCGCAAGGCGCAGGCCCGGGGGCGGACGCCGGCAGCGCCGCGCCATCCGTCGAGACCACAGCCACGCCTGCGTCGGCGCACGCAGGGGCGACACCTGTGCGACTCACGACGACCGGCGAGCCGCCGCCGCTGCAACTCTCGGTAGGAAGCGCCGAGGTCCGCAACGCGACCATCAACTTCGAGGACCGTCTCAAGGAGCCGGTCAAGCAGTTCGTCGTCACGCCGCTCAACATCCGCGTGAGCAACGCAAGCCTGGACCTCGCCAGGCCCGTCGCGGTGTCGCTCGACGCCGTCGTCAACGGCGTCGCGCCGTTCAGGGCCGAGGGCACGGTGACGCCGTCGCCGCTCGCCGCGGACCTGTCGGTCTCGCTCAGCGGCGCACGCATGCAGATCCTGCAGCCCTACGTGCTGCCGGTCGCGGATCTCACCATCACCGACGGCCGCCTGACGGTGGATGGCAGGGTGAAGCTCGATCCGCCCGAGTCGCCCGGCCCCGACCTGCGCTTCGACGGCGACGTGTCGATCGACGACTTCGCATCGATCGACAACGCCCTCAAGCAGGACCTCGTGAACTTCAAGCGCCTCGAGGTGCGCAAGATCAGCTATGCGATGGGACCCGACTCGGCGACCGTGGAACAGGTGCTGGTGCAGCAGCCGTTCGCGCGCGTGATCATCAGCCCGGAGCGCGTGGTCAACATCTCGGCCGTGCTCGACCCCGAGGGCACGCGCAAGGCGCTCGAGGAACGGCGGGCCGCCGCCGCGGCCGAAGCCGCGATGACACCCGCCCAGAAGGCGGAGCGCGAGCGCGAGGCCGAGGCGGCGCAGGAGCGGGCCGAGAAGCAGCGCAAGGCCGATCGCGTTCCGGTCGAGGCGATGGCACCGCTGCCTGCGGAGGGGATGCCGATCCGCATTCGCGAGGTGCGCGTCGCGCGGGGCACGCTCGACTTCACAGACCACAACGTGCAGCCGAATTTCTCGGCGCGCATCCAGGACGTGCAGGGCACCGTGACCGGGCTCTCGAGCGACCCGAAGTCGCACGCAAAGCTGGATTTCAAGGGCAAGGTCGGCGACTTCTCGCCGGTGACGATCACGGGCGAAGTGCAGCCGTTCTCGTTCGAGCGCTACGCGGACATCGGGCTCCGGTTCGAGAACATCCCGCTGCCGATCTTCAACCCGTACTCCGGGCGCTTCGCCGGCTACGCGATCGCCAAGGGCAAGCTCACGACCGACCTGCACTACCTGATCCAGGACCGCAAGCTCGACGCGAAGCACCACATCCGCATCGACCAGCTCGAGTGGGGCGAGCAGACCGCAACCCAGGGTGAAGCCACACTGCCGGTGAAGTTCGCAACCGTGCTGCTGCGGGACGTCGACGGGGTGATCAACCTCGACATCCCGGTTGCGGGCACGCTCGGCGACCCGACGTTCCGCGTCGGGCCGATCGTCTGGCAGATCATCAAGAACCTGATCGTCAAGGCGGTGACCGCGCCGTTCAGGCTGCTGGGAGCGCTGTTCGCGGGAGCGGAGGAAGCCCAGTACGTCGATTTTGCGCCGGGCCAGGCGGCGCTCGATCCGCAGACCGTCGAGCGGCTCGGCTCCTTGTCGAAGAGCCTGCTGCAGAAGCCGGGCCTCAATCTGGACGTGCCGATCGGCGCGCTGCCGGATCTCGACGGCCCGGCGCTGCGGGAGAGCGCGTTCCAGGAGCAGCTCGGGAAGGCGATGAGGAAGGAACTGGGCAAGGGCGCGAAGGAAGGTGAACTGCCCTCCTACGAGAGCCTCGATCCGGAGCAGAAGATCGACGTGCTGAACAGCCTGCTCGAGAAGCAGACAGGCTCCAGGCCGCAGGTCCCCGAGCCACCTGCGCCACCGGAGGGGACCTCGCGCAAGGACGCGAAGGCGATGGAACAGGCGGCCGAGATCGAGTTCCTCGAGACGACGGCGCGTGCCAACGTCACGGTGCCGGCCACGGCCATCGGCGAGCTGTCGGAGGCACGCGCGACCGCGATCCAGCACGCGCTGGTCGATACGAGCGGGCTCGATCCAGCTCGCGTATTCCTGGTCAGGAACGACAAGGTCGCCGCGCAGGACGGCAAGGTGCGCCTGCAGCTCGAGCTGAAATAACCGGCGGTCCGCGCGCTTCCTTGCCGCCGCATCCGGCGCGACGGGTACGCGTCGTCAGCCCCGCGTGCGCATGAGTCCTTCCTGCGCCGTGCTCGCGACCAGCCGCCCGGCACGGTCGAAGATGCGTCCAAACGCCAGGCCTCGCGATCCGGAGCTGCTCGGGCTGATGAGCGCGTACAGCAGCCACTCGTCCACCCGCACCGGCCGATGGAACCACATGCCGTGGTCGAGGCTCGCGAGCGTGACGTCCTCGGGCCGATAGGCGAGCCCGTGCGGCAGCGTCGCGGTCTCGAGCAGGTGATAGTCCGACATGTAGGCGAGCAGGCAGTGGTGCACGATCGGGTCGTCGGGGCACCGGTCGATCAGCCGGAACCAGAGATTCCTCACCCCCGGACTCGGTTCCCCCGCCTGGATCGCTTCCACGGAGCGGAACTCGAAGGGCCTTTCGAGCTGCCAGAATTTGCGGCGCTCGGCCGGCATCCGTGCCAGGTGCTTGCGCACTTCGAAGGTGAGGTCCGGCAATTCCTCCGGGGGAGCGACGTCGGGCACCGGCACCTGGTGATCCGGCCCGTCCTCCTCGACCTGGAACGACGCGGCCATGTTGAAGATCGGCTGGCCGTGCTGGATCGCGAGCACCCGGCGATTGGAGAAGCTGGCTCCGTCGCGGCTGCGGTCGACCTCGTAGATGATCGGCGCGTTGAAGTCGCCGCGACGCAGGAAGTACGCGTGCAACGAGTGCACCTTGCGATCGTCGACCGTGCCGTACGCGGCCCGGAGCGCCTGCCCAAGCACCTGTCCGCCGAACACCTGCGGGCTGCCGATGTCGCGGCTTTCGCCGCGGAACAGGTTCATCTCCAGGCGCTCGAGATCGAGCAGCGCCACGAGGTCCGCGAGCAGGCGGTTCATACCGGCAGCCAGGCCGCGGTCGCCGTCACTCGGACACGCCGAGCCGCTTCTGCATGATCGGGCTCGTCGTGGTGTACTGGAGGTGCACCTTCTTCGCCGGGTTCAGGTGCTCGGCGATCGCGAATGCCGCGAGTGCCGCCTCGTGGAAACCGCTCAGGATCAGCTTCTTCTTGCCCGGGTAAGTGTTGATGTCGCCGATCGCGAAGATCCCCGGCACGCTGGTCTGGAATTTCGCCGTGTCCACCTTGAGCGCTTTCTTGTCGAGCTCCATGCCCCATTCCGCGATCGGCCCGAGCTTCGGGTGCAGCCCGAAGAATGCGAGCACGTGGTCGGCCTCGAGGTCGACCGTCGAACCGTCGCTGCGCTTGACGGTGATGCCGACCAGGCGGTCGCCATCCTTGAGCAGCGCCGCCGCCGTTCCCTCGACGTAGGTCATCGCGCCCGCCGCGACCAGATCCTTCATGCGCGCGACCGACGCGGGTGCGGCGCGGAATTCCGGCCGGCGATGCACGTGCACGATGCTCTTCGCCTTGCCGTGCAGGTCGAGCACCCAGTCGAGCGCGGAGTCCCCGCCGCCGAAGATCACCAGCCGCTGCCCGTGGAAATCGGCGGCATTGCGCACGCGGTAGTGGACCTGCCGGTCCTCGAACGCGTCCGCGCCCTCGACCCCGAGGCGGCGCGGCTGGAACGAGCCGAGCCCGGCGGCGACGACCACGGTCCTGGCCAGGAACCGCGTCCCCGCCGACGTGCCGACCAGGAACGTGCCGTCGCCCTGCCGGGACAGCGAGACCACCTCCTGGCCGAAGTGAAAGGTCGCGCCGAAGGGCTTGATCTGCTCGAGCAGGCGGTCCACGAGTTCCTGCGCGCCGCAGACAGGCAGCGCCGGGATGTCGTAGATCGGCTTGTCGGGATAGAGCTCGGCGCACTGGCCGCCGGGGTGCCGCAGCGTGTCCACGACATGGGCCTTGACGCCCAGCAGCCCGAGTTCGAAGACCTGGAACAGGCCGGCCGGGCCGGCGCCGATGACCAGGGCATCGGTGGCGATGGGCTCGCCGGCCGCGCCGGGCGCGGCAGGTTCGGTGGGACTCAAGGCTGTATCTCCGTCAGGCCCGCGGGTCGGGTGGAAATTCTAGCGGATCTGTGCGCCGCCCCACCTGCCGTCCACCGAGGGCTTGCGCGCCACCGAGACGCCACCGCGGGAAACCCCTCCCTACCCGGCACCGGCCGGCGCGTCTATGCTTCGCGCTGCAGGGTAGGCGGTGCGGCCCGGAACCTGGCGCTTGACCGGTGTCAATGCGCGGATTCCGGGGTAGTGGCATGCTTCCCTGCGCCGACCGAGTACAGGGCAGCCGATGAACTCTCACCAGATCCACTTCGACGCCGATCTCATCCGCCGCTACGACAAGTCGGGGCCGCGCTACACGTCGTACCCGACGGCCGTGCAGTTCACCGACCGGTTCGGACTCGAGGAGTACAAGGCCGCCGCGATTGCGAGCAACCAGGACCCGATCCCGCGTCCGCTGTCGCTGTACGTGCACATCCCGTTCTGCTCGAGCCCCTGCTTCTACTGCGGCTGCACCAAGGTCATCACGCGCAACCACGAGAAGGCCGAGGCCTACCTGTACCGGCTGCACCGCGAGATCGAGCTGCAGGGACAGCTCTTCGATCGCGATCGCGAGGCCGAGCAGCTGCACTTCGGCGGCGGCACGCCCACCTTCCTCACCACGCTCGAGATCGAGCGGCTGATCGAGAAGCTCGGCAATCACTTCAAGCTTTCGAGCGACCCGGGCCGCGAGTACTCGATCGAGCTCGACCCGCGCACGATCACGCGTGACACCCTGCGCGACCTCGCCCGCGTCGGGTTCAACCGCTGCAGCCTCGGCATCCAGGACTTCGACCCCGCCGTGCAGGAAGCGGTGAACCGCATCCAGTCGGTGCCGGACACGCTGCGGCTCATCCGCGAGGCGCGCGAATTCGGCTTCGGCTCGGTGAGCGTGGACCTGATCTACGGCCTGCCGAACCAGACGCTCGAGGGCTTCGCGAAGACGATCGACACGGTGCTGTCGGCCAGGCCGGATCGCTTCGCCGTCTACGGCTACGCGCACCTGCCGCAGATGTTCAAGGCGCAGCGGCAATTGAACGCGGATCTACTGCCGACGCCCGAGACGCGGCTGCAGCTGCTCGGTCTCACGATCGCCAAGCTGTCGGACGCGGGCTACGTGTACATCGGCATGGATCACTTCGCCCTGCCGCAGGACGAACTCGTGCTGGCGCAGGAGAACGGCACCCTGCACCGCAATTTCCAGGGCTATTCGACACGCGGCTACTGCGACCTGGTCGCGCTCGGCGTGAGTTCCATCGGCAAGGTCGGCGACACGTTCGCGCAGAACCTGAAGACCCTGCCCGAGTACTACGGCGCGCTCGACCGCGGCGAACTCGCCGTGCACCGCGGCCTCAGGCTCACGCGTGACGACGTCATCCGCCGCGACGTGATCCAGCAGATCATGTGCTACGGCGTGCTGGACTTCGACGCCACGGGCAAGCGCCATGGCATCGACTTCCGCGCGTACTTCGCGAGCGAGATCGCGGCGCTCGCCCCGATGGTCGCCGACGGGCTCGCGGAGTTCGCCGGGCCCGGGCTGCGCGTGCTGCCCGCGGGTCGCCTGCTCCTGCGCCATCTCGCCATGGCATTCGACGCCTACCTCGCGTCCGCCCAGGCCGCGCAGCAGCGATTCTCGAAGGCGATCTGACGCGCTGCCGGCAAGCGCGCCGGAGAGGCGGGTGAGCGACGGGGGGCCGGCCATGCCGGCCCTCATTCTTTGCGCAGGTCCCGCTGGTCATCAGGCCGGCCCAGCTGCGGGCAATTCTCCTGCGATCGTCCTCCGACGTGTTTGACCTCGATCAAGGCGACCCGGTTTGCCGCACTGCACCATTGCGTCCGCCTGCGGCCCCCGCCGCTGCGTGCAAACCGGAGAGACCGATGACCAATACGAGTCGACTGTGGAAAGTGCTGGGAGCGATGCTCGTCGCTTCCTTCGGGATCCTCTTGTACATGGGGCACCAGATCTACCTGGCGGCGCCTCCGGTCCCGTCCGAGTTCAGGACCACGACCGGCAGGACCCTGTACACGCGCGCGGACATCGACGAGGGACGCGAGGTCTGGCAGAGCATCGGCGGCCACGAGCTCGGGTCCGTCTGGGGTCACGGCAGCTACGTCGCGCCGGACTGGTCGGCGGACTGGCTGCACCGCGAGGCGACCGGCGTGCTCGACATCTGGGCGCAACGCGAGACCGGCCGGCGTTACGCCGCCCTCGACGACGCGACGCAGTCGTCGATGCGAGCCAAGCTGCAGCCGGAGCTGCGAACCAACACCTACGACCCTGACACGAAAGTCGTCACGGTCACGGAGGACCGCGCCAAGGCCATCGCCGCGGTCGCGGACCACTACATTCGCCTGTTCGGCAACGACCCGGGGCTCGACACGCTGCGCGCCCAGTACGCGATGCAGCAGGACCCGATTCCGGACGCCGGGCGTCGCCATGCGTTGACCGCCTTCTTCTTCTGGTCCGCGTGGTCGACCGTCACGAACCGTCCCGGCGAGTCGGTCAGCTACACGAGCAACTGGCCGTCGGAGCCGCTGGTCGGCAACACCCCGACTGCGCCGACCTTCCTCTGGACCTTCATCAGCATCCTCGGATTGCTCGCCGGCGTGGGCGCGCTCGCGTGGTACTACGTGGCCACCCATGGCAAGGAGCCCGCACCGAAGGTTCCGGACAGCGACCCGCTGAAGTCGCTGACACCGACGCCGTCGATGAAGGCGACGGCCAAGTACTTCTGGACGGTCACGGCGCTGTTCCTGGTGCAGGTCGTGCTGGGCGGGATCACCGCGCATTACGCGGTCGAAGGCCAGTCCTTCTACGGCCTCCCGCTATCGGACTGGCTGCCGTACTCGGTGACGCGTTCCTGGCACCTGCAGCTTGCCGTGCTGTGGATCGCAACCGCCTGGCTCGCCACCGGGCTCTACATCGCGCCCGCGATCTCGGGACACGAGCCGAAGTTCCAGCGTCTCGGCGTCAACTTCCTGTTCGTGTGCCTGCTCGTCATCGTCGTCGGCGCATTCGCCGGGCAATGGCTCGGCGTCATGCAGAAGCTGGGCTATGAGACGAACTTCTGGTTCGGCCACCAGGGCTACGAGTTCGTCGACATCGGCCGCTTCTGGCAGGCGTTCCTGTTCGTCGGCCTGATGCTGTGGCTGCTGCTCGTCGGCCGCGCGCTGTGGCCGGCGCTGAAGGTCCGCGACGACAATCGCTCCATCACCATGCTGTTGTTCCTCTCCACGATCGCGATCGGCCTGTTCTACGGTGCCGGCCTGATGTGGGGGCGCCACACGCACCTCGCCATGGTCGAGTACTGGCGCTGGTGGGTCGTGCACCTGTGGGTCGAGGGCTTCTTCGAGGTGTTCGCGACCGCGGTGATCGCGTTCCTGTTCACCCGGCTCGGCCTGGTGCGGCCGAAGACCGCGACGAATGCGGTGCTGTTCGCCACCATCGTGTTCCTGAGCGGCGGCGTGCTCGGCACGTTCCATCACCTGTACTGGACCGGCACGCCGACCTCCGTGCTCGCGATCGGCTCGATCTTCTCGGCGCTCGAGGTGGTGCCGCTGGTGCTCATCGGCTTCGAGGCCTACGAGAACTACAAGCACAGCCATGCGACGCCCTGGGTCGCGGCCTATCGCTGGCCGATCCTGTTCTTCGTCGCGGTGGCCTTCTGGAATCTCGTGGGCGCGGGACTGTTCGGCTTCCTGATCAACCCGCCGCTCGCGCTCTACTACATGCAGGGCCTCAATACGACGCCGCTGCACGGCCACACGGCGCTGTTCGGCGTGTACGGCATGCTCGGCATCGGCCTGATGCTGTTCTGCCTGCGCGGACTCGGACACCTCGAGCGCTGGGACGAGCGGCTGCTCAAGGGCGCGTTCTGGACCATGAACCTCGGGCTCGCGACCATGGCCCTGCTCTCGCTGCTCCCGTACGGCCTGATGCAGGTGTACGCAGCGGTCGCGCACGGCTTCTGGTATGCGCGGTCGGCGGAGTTCCTGCAGCAGCCGACGATGCAGCTGCTCGTGTGGCTGCGCATGCCGGGCGACGTCCTGTTCAGCATCGGCGTGCTGATGCTGGTCGCCTTCGTGGGCAAGCTGTTCATCGGGCGCGGACGTCCGCAGGAATCGCGTGTCCCGGCCGGCGCGCAGACCGCACCGACCGGACGCGGCTGAGACGAACCGCTCTGCCCGTGCTGCGGGTGCCGCGAGGTACCCGCAGCACGTCCGTTTCAGGCTTGCCGTCACGGCGCATACACTGAGGCCCGGGCATGGAACCAGGATCCACGATGACGTTGCGCTGGAACATCCTCACGGCGGCACCGCATCGGCTGCTGTTCTTCTGCGGCATGCTGAATCTCGCGCTCGCCAGCCTCTGGTGGGTCGGGCATCTCGTCGCCCGCTACACCGGCT
>DAOMFD010000029.1:0-8743 GCA_035429605.1 Steroidobacteraceae bacterium
CGATCGGCGGGCCGCACCTCCCGACTTACGAATCGACGATGAGGAGCATCGACGGCGCAGCAGCCGCGCCGCAGTAGCCGGCGTGCCGGTGGTGCCAGGCGCGGTTACGCGAGATCGAGGAGCCGTGCCAGCATCGGGTTCGGGAAGCGCCGCTTCTGCACGATTGCATAGAACCGTTCGGACACTTCGGGAATCCGCGCGTACTCGACCAGGGTGCCCGCCCGTAGCTCGTCGCGGACCACGATCGGTGGAACCAGCGTCAACCCATCGCGCTCGCGCGCCAGCAGCCGCAGCATCGCCATGTCGTCGACCTCCGCCAGGATGGCCGGCCGCACTCCGGTCCGCTCGAGGAGGCGGTCGAACGCGACCCGGATCTCGCTGTCGAGGCTCGGCAGCAGCAGCCGCTCCGTCTTCAGGTCCTCGGGGAAGCGGAACCTGCGCCGCGGGGTGCGTGGACGCCCGACCAGGCTCACCGGCTGCTCCCTCAGCAGGTGGTTGCGCAGCGACGAGCGCGCGTCGCGCGGCGCGGCGCTGTTCGCCAGGACCACGTCGAGCGCGTGCGCCTCGAGCTGCGCGAGCAGCTCGCGGATGCTCCCCGAGCGGACGATCAGCTCGACGTCGGAGCGGCCGACCAGTGGCCGCAGGAACTCGAGCTGGAAGTTTCTCGACAGGGTGGTGAGTGCGCCGACGCTGAGCACCACGCGGTTCGCCGCTGGCCTGCCCCGCAGCGTGGAGAGCAGTTCGTCCCCGGCCCGGAAGACCGTATCCGCGTAGTCGAGCGCCATGCGGCCCGCCTCGGTCAGCACCAGCTTGCGGCCCGCGCGCTCGAACAGCGGGTGCCCCAGCTGGTGCTCGAGCTTCCTGATCTGCACCGACAGGGACGACTGCGAGACGTGCATGCGTTCGGCCGCCCGGGTGAGCCCGCCCGCGTGGGCCACCGCCCAGAAGTAGCGCAGGTGGTTGAAGTTCACGGGTCCCATATCGTTCTTATAAAACGAACGATATGCAGGAAACAATGAATTTTTATTGGCGCAGGGACGGCCCTAGCATGCCGCCCCGTCCGGCCGTGCGCCGGGGGGAATCACCGATGCTCAGCGAGTTCACCCCCTTCCTGGTACCGCTTCCGCTCGTGACCGCGGCTGCGGCCGCGTTCCTGGCCGCAGGGCGTCGACCGCGGCACTCGTACTGGTTCGCCGCGGCGGGCGCCCTCGGGGCCCTGGTTGCAGCTTGCGTGGCCGCCGTCGCGTTGCTGCTAGACGGCCCGGCGACGGGCTCGCTGGCCGGCGGTCCTCTCGGCTGGCTGTCCGTACGCCTCGACGCGGTGAGCGCGGTGATGCTGCTCCTGGTCGCCTTCGTCGGCTGGGTGGTGCTCCGATACACCAGGACGTACCTCGACGGCGAGGCGCGGCAGGGGCCATTCACCGGCTGGCTCTGCCTGACGCTCGCCTGCGTGATGCTGCTGGTCGCGGCTGGAAACCTCTTTCAGCTGCTGGCTGCGTGGGTCGCGACCAGCCTGTCCCTGCACCGGCTCCTGCTGTTCTATCCGGATCGTGCCGCTGCCCGCCGCGCGGCCCGGAAGAAGTACCTGGTGGCACGGACCGGGGACATTGCGCTCGCGGGCGCCGTGGCGCTGCTGCTCGGCGCCTACGATACCGCCGACATTGCGACGATCCTCGCGGCGGCGCGTGCCGGGGAAGGCGGCACCGTCGCGGGTGGCGCGGCCGCCCTCCTCGCGGTCGCGGCCGTGCTCAAGTCGGCCCAGTTCCCGACCCACGGCTGGCTCACGGAGGTCATGGAGACCCCCACGCCGGTGTCCGCACTGCTGCACGCCGGCGTCATCAACGCCGGCGGACTCCTCCTCATCCGGTTCGCCGACGTCATGCTGCTGGCGCCCGTCGTGCTGGGGGCACTCGTTGTGGTCGGCGCCGGCACCGCGCTGATCGGTGGCCTCGTCATGCTGACCCAGCCGGCGGTGAAGACCTCGCTCGCGTGGTCCACGGTCGCGCAGATGGGATTCATGATCCTCGAATGCGGGCTCGGGCTGTTTTCGCTGGCGCTGCTGCACATCGTGGCCCACTCGCTCTACAAGGCGCACGCGTTCCTCGCGTCGGGCGGGGCGGTCGAGCGCGTGGTGGCACTGCGCAGACCGGGCCCGGCCGCGGCACCCGGCGTGGGCACGGTCGCGCTGGCCTTCGCGGTCGCGGCCGCGGTCTACGCGGTCGTGACGTATGCCCTCGGCTCGACGGCGAAGTCGCCGCAGTCCATCGCGCTCGGTGCGATCCTGGTCTTCGGCGTGGCGGACCTGCTCGCGCAAGGTTGGGCCGGCCTCGGGCCGCACCGGCTCGCGCCGCGCATGCTCGCGTGGGCGGCGGCCACGTCGCTCAGCTACTTCTTGCTGCAGGCCGCAGCCGTCCGGCTCACCGCCGGGACCCTGCCGGCCGCTCCCGCGCCCGGGCCACTCGAATGGTTGCTCATGGCGGCGACGGTCCTCGCCTTCGGCGCGGTCGCAACTGCGCAGGTGCTGCTGCCGCGCTGGCGCGCGCACCCGGCCGCCGTGCGCCTGCGCGTGCACCTGTCGAACGGCCTGTATGCCAATGCCGTGTTCGACCGGCTCACGGGCGGGTGGTCGACGCGACGCCGGCTCACGACTGAAACGGAGCGCTGATCATGCACAAGCCTTCGCTCGATACGATGGACGCTCGCGATCCGGTCCGCCTGGCGACGGAGCGCGCGGTCCGGTCGATCCCTCCGCTGTGGCCGCTCGCCTCGAGCGTGGCGGTCAACCCCTTCCTCGGGCAGGCGGGCGACTCGCTCGCCGCCGCCGGTGCGCGCCTCGCACGCGTCGCAGGGATTCGGGTCACGATGCCCCGCAGCTGGTACCGGGAGCGCATGGAGGCCGGGGACATCTCAGACGCCGATCTGCAGGACGCACTCGCTCGCTCTCCGGCCCTGTCGCACTTGCCCAGCGTCGCCGCACTTCGTCACGCCGCCGCGCTCGAGCCGCCGGAGCCCGTCGCGCTGCCGACCGTCGCGGACATCGCGGCGCGAGTCTCCGGCACGGACTGGCCCGGCCTGATTGCGGAGAGGATCGGCGCCTGGGCAGCCGGTTACTTCGACGAGGGACAGGCGACCTGGCCAGCCCCGCTGGAGCGCGGCGCGTACGCAGAGTGGCGCGCCGTGGCCACCTGCGACCTGACGCCGGAGATCGCCGGGCTGCGCGAATTCACGCGCCACGTGGCGCAGGCACCCGCGGACGCCGCCGCAGCCATCGAGCGGGTCGCGGGCCGGCTCGGGCTGACCGCGGAGGCCATGGAGACGTACTTCCACCAGATGCTGGTGACCACCGGCGGCTGGGCTCAATACGCACGCTATCGACTCTGGCTCGCCGAACTGGCGGGCCAGAGCGACCCGACAGTGAGGGACCTGCTGGCCATCCGGCTGCTGTGGGAAGAGGCTCTCTACCTCCGCTACCAGCCGCAGGTCGACGGCCATTGGGCCGACGTGCGCGCGCGCCACGCGTCGCCGGTCGAACCGACGCCCGATCTCATGGTCGATACCCTCCTGCAGGACGCCGCTGAATGCGCGGCGCAGCGCCGGCTCGCCGCGACCCTGGCGCGCGGTGCGCGCGCGACGGGCGACGAGCGCCCCGCCCTGCAGGCCGCGTTCTGCATCGACGTGCGCTCCGAGGTGTTTCGCCGCGCGCTCGAGACAGTCAGCCCGGCCGTGCGCACGCTCGGCTTCGCGGGCTTCTTCGGCTTGCCGGCCGCGCACCGGCGCTACGCGTCGGACATCGAGGAACTGCGGCTCCCGGTGCTGCTCAATCCCGCGCTGCGATCGCGTGCGGCCACCGCGGAGAACCCCACGGATGAGCGGTCGGTGCGCGTCGCAGCGCAGGCGCATCGCGCCTGGGAGCGCTTCAAGCTTGCGGCCGTGTCCTGCTTCGCATTCGTCGAGGCCGCCGGTCCGCTGTACGTCGCGAAACTGCTCCGCGACACGCTCGGACTCCGCACCGCGCCCGCGCCGCATGATCCCCCGCCCCAGTTCGATCCCCCGCTCCAGGCGGACCGCCGTGCAGACGTGGCGGAATCCGTGCTGCGCGCGATGTCGCTCACCACGGGCTACGCTCCGCTCGTGCTGCTCGTCGGCCACGGCGCCAGCGTGACCAACAATGCCCACGCCAGCTCGCTGCACTGCGGCGCCTGCGGCGGCTACCCGGGTGACGTCAACGCCCGCCTGCTCGCAGCGATCCTCAACGACCCCGTGGTCCGCGCCGCGCTCGTTCCGCGCGGCATCGAGATTCCGCCGGACACGCTGTTCGTGGCGGCCCTGCACGACACGACCACGGACCGCGTAACGCTCTACGATCACGACCACCCGTCGGCCGCCCATCGCGCAGCCCTTGCCGGGGCCCGCTCGTGGCTCGACGCCGCGGGCCGCATGGCAAGGACCGAGCGAGCGCTGAGGCTTCCCCGCGCCGACCACGAAGGGACGATTGCCCGGCGCAGCCGCGACTGGTCCGAGACCCGCCCCGAGTGGGCGCTCGCGGGGTGCATGGCTTTCGTCGCCGCGCCGCGAGCGCGCACCGCGGGCACCAGCCTCGCCGGTCGCGCATTCCTGCACGACTACGACTGGACGCGGGACGAGCAGTTCAAGGTGCTGGAACTGGTCCTGACCGCGCCGGTGGTCGTGGCCAGCTGGATCAGCCTGCAGTACTACGGCTCGACGGTGGCGCCCGCGATCTTCGGCGCCGGCAACAAGCTGCTGCACAACGTCACCGGCGGGATCGGCGTGATCGAGGGCAACGGCGGGCTGCTCCGCGCCGGGCTGCCCTGGCAGTCGGTGCACGACGGCGAACGCTGGATGCACGAGCCCCTGCGCCTGACGGTCTGCATCGAGGCGCCGGTCGACGCGATCACCGGCGTGCTGGAGCGGCACGGTGCGGTCCGGGCGCTGTTCGACAACGGCTGGCTGCACCTGCGCGCCCTGGACGACGCCGGGCGCATGGCCTGGCGCTACGCAGGCGGGCTGCAGTGGGTCCCGACGGAGCCCGCGGAGCAGCCGCGCGGCGGCCCGCTCGCGGACGCCGCCTGACCACCGCGGCAGGCACACCTCGTGCGAACGAGCCTCACCCACCTCGCGGCGCTCGAGTCCGAGGCGATCCACATCATGCGCGAGGTGGTCGCCGAAGCGCGCAACCCCGTCATGCTCTTCTCGGCGGGCAAGGACTCGACGGTGATGGCGCTGCTGGCCGTGCGCGCGTTCCATCCGGCACGGCCTCCGTTCCCGCTGCTGCACGTGGACTCGACCTGGGAGTTCCGTTCGCTGATCGAGTTCCGCGACGCGTTTGCGCGCCGCCACGGCTTCGAGCTCGTCGCCGTCGCGAACGAGGAGGGCCGGGCCGCCGGCATCAACCCCTTCGACCACGGCGACCGCTACACGACGATCATGCGCACCGAGACGCTGAAGGCCGCACTCGACCGGGGTGGATACGACTTCATCCTCGGAGGCGCCCGTCGCGATGAAGAGAAGTCGCGCGCCAAGGAGCGCGTCTTCTCGGTCCGCAGCTCCTCTCACGCCTGGGATCCCCGCCAGCAGCGCCCGGAACTCTGGCGGCTCTACAACGCCCGCCTGGGCGCCGGGCAGACGGCGCGCGTCTTTCCGCTGTCGAACTGGACCGAACTCGACGTCTGGAGCTACGCCCTGCTCCACGACATCGACCTTGCGCCGCTGTACTACGCCGCGCCACGGCCGGTCGTCGAGCGCGACGGCACGCTGATCGTCGTCGACGACGCGGGCCGGATGCGCTTGCGGCCTGGTGAAGCGATCACCACGCGGTCGGTACGCTTCCGCACGCTCGGCTGCTGGCCGGTGACCGGGGCGATCGAGTCCAACGCATGCGACCTGCCGACGATCGTGCTGGAGACCCTGCGGGCATCCTCCTCCGAGCGGCAGGGCCGCATGGTGGATCGCGAGGGCGGCGGGTCGCTCGAACAGAAGAAGCGCGAAGGCTACTTCTGACGCGGCGGCGTCCGCGCTCCTACCCCTCGCGCGTCAGCACCATGTGCACGTCGCCGAGCGCGCGCTCCGCGAAGCCGGCCTCGCAGTAGCAGAGGTAGTACTCCCACATCCGGACGAAGGTCTCCGGGTAGCCGAGCGCCCGCACCGCGTCGAGCCGTGCGTGGAAGTTGCGCCGCCATGCGGCGAGCGTGGTTGCGTAGTGCGGGCCGATGTCCTCGAGGTGCACCAGCCGGAGGTCGCTCCCCGCGACCATCGCCTCGGTCAGCGCACCGACCGACGGGATGCAGCAGCCCGGGAAGATGTAGCGCTTGATGAAGTCCACCTCGTCGCGGGCACGCGCGTAGTGGCGGTCGGCGATCGTGATCGACTGCAGCACCATGCGACCGTCGCGCTCGAGCAGGCCTGCCGAGCGGCGGAAGAACTCCTCGAACTGGCGGTGACCGATCGCCTCGATCATCTCGATGGACACCAGCCGGTCGTAGCGGCCGCGCAAGTCGCGGTAGTCCTCGAGCAGCACCTCGATCCGGTCTTCGAGCCCGGCGGCGCGCACGCGCTCCCGCGCGAGCGCGTACTGGCTCGGCGAGATCGTGGTCGTCGTGACGTGGCAGCCATGGCGCGACGCCGCGTGCAGCGCGAAGCCGCCCCACCCCGTGCCGATCTCGACCACGCGGTGGCCGGGCCGCAGGTCGAGCTTGCGGCACACGAGGTCGAGCTTGGCACGCGAGGCGTCGGCCAGCGACATGTCGGGCCGCTCGAACAGCGCGCACGAGTACATCATGGTCTCGTCGAGCATCAGTTCGAAGAACTCGTTGCCGAGGTCGTAGTGCGCCGAGATGTTCCTCCGGCTGCCCGAGCGGGTGTTGCGGTGCAGCCAGTGCGCGGCGAGGCGCAGCGGTGCCGAGAGCCGCGCAAGCCCGGTCTCGAGCGCGTCGAGCGCCGCGCGGTTGGCGAGCATCAGCCGCAGCAGCGCCGTGAGGTCGGGCGTGGTCCAGTGCCCGAGCATGTACGACTCGGCGGCGCCGACCGAGCCGCCGTAGGCGAGCTCGGCGTAGAAAGCGGGGTCGCGCACCTCGAGCGCGGCCGCTTGACCCGGCCGTGTGCCTTGGAAATCCTGCGCCTGACCGCGCTCGAGGATGTGCAGCCGTCCGCATTCGAGGGCCGAGAGCCGGCCGAGGACGAGTCGCCGGGCCACGCCTCCGATCGGGTTTGCCCGGGCGTCGGCGGGTGCGAGGTCGATCAGCGTGGTGTCGTTCATGTCGCGGGTTCCTCGGTCCGGGTGGCCGGGTGGTCGTGGAAGGGGACGCGCTTCAGCCACAGCCGGAACGCCTGCCAGTAGATGCGGCGGAGCACGTTCAAGGCGGCGAAGGGGTGGCGCACCAGCGCCCAGGCGAGCGCACGACCGTCGATTTCGCGGCGTTCGAGGTACATCGTGGCATCGAAGACGCGCTCGTCGCCGTCGTGGTTCACCATCCGGATGCCCAGTGCCGCGCCGGGCTCGGTGAAGGTCCAGTCGTAGCCCTGGTCCATCGGCAGGAACGGGGAGACGTGGAAGGCCTTGCCGAACCGGAAACGCAGGCTGCCGTCGGCGCGCAGGCCCCGCTCGGCGGGGAGCACGTAGGCGTGCCGTTCGCCCCAGGGCGTGTTGGTGATCTCGGCGATGACCGTCTCGACGCGCGAACCACCGGGGTCGTAGCAGTAGTAGAACGTCACCGGGTTGAAGCAGTGGCCGAACGTGCGCAGCAGCGTCAGCATCCGCACCGGCCCGGTCGGCCGCCGGCCCGTCTCCGCCTCGACCCGGTCGCGCACGGCCGCATCGAGCGGCGCGGCCGGGTCGCCGAGATAGTCGGCCCGGCGCAGCCAGGCGAGCGCGGGGCGTCGCGTCGACCAGAACCAGCGGCCGGCGAACACCGCGTCGAGTTCCGCGAGGTCCAGCCACGCATAGCACACCGCGTAGTCGAAAGCGTGCGGCACCGGCTGGCGCCTGCGGTGGCTAAGCCGACCGGTGTAGAGCGCGCTGTGCATGGTCTTCACCGAAGTGCCTCACGGCGGCGAGCGCGCTGGCGACCCCATCCTCGTGGAAGCCGTTGCGCAGCCACGCGCCGCAGAAATAGGTCGCGCGCACGCCGTCGATCTCGCGGTGGCGCGCCTGCGCCGCCACCGACGCCGGCGTGTAGAGCGGATGGTGATAGGTGATCCTTCGCAGCACGCGTTGCGGATCGATGTCGTCGCTGCGGTTCAGCGTGACCAGGAACGGCTCCGGCGCATCGAGCTGCTGCAGGATGTTCATGTTGTAGGTCAGGGCCACCGGACCACCCTGCGGCCGCACGTGGTAGTTCCACGCGGCCCAGGCGAGACGGCGTCGCGGGAGCAGCCGGGCATCGGTGTGCAGCACCGCCTCGTTGGCCTGGTAGGGAATCGCCGACAGCACCTCGCGCTCGTCCGGCGTCGGATCGGCGAGCAGCGCGAGCGCCTGGTCGCTGTGGCAGGCGAGGAACAACGCGTCGTAGCGCACGGCCTCGTGGCCGCGCGGCTTGACCAGCACTCCACCCGGGATCCGCCGCACCTGCTCCACCGGGGTGCCCAGGTGAATCCGGTCGCGGAACGGCGCAACCAGCCGCTCGACGTAGCGCGCCGACCCGCCGCGGATCGTGCGCCACAGCGGGCGGTCGTTCACCGTCAGCATCCCGTGGTTGTGCAGGAAGCGCACGAAGAACCGCGCCGGGAA
>DAOMFD010000029.1:8843-16025 GCA_035429605.1 Steroidobacteraceae bacterium
CGAGGTGCCGTTGTACTCGACGTCGGCGGCCTCGTCGCGGACCGAGAAGCTCATGCTGCTCGCCTGCGAGGCAACGCCGAGCTCGTCGAGCAGCGCGACGAAGTGGGGATACGTCCGGTCGTTGTAGACGATGAAGCCGGTGTCCACGTTCCAGGTGCGGCCGTGGGCCTCGACCGCGTGGGTGTGGGTGTGCCCCCCGACGTGTTGGCCAGCCTCGAACACGGTCACCTCGTGCTCGCGGTTGAGCTCGCGTGCCGCGACATTGCCGGCGATTCCGGCACCGACCACGGCGACCTTCACGGCCGCCCCCGCGCCCTGCCGGTGACGAGCACCGAGCGCGGCACGGGCCGCAGGTCGCGGACCACGCCGAGCGCGGCGAGCAGCCGCAGGCCGTACCAGCTCAGGTCGACTTCCCACCAGTAGAAACCCTGGCGCGCCGAGCCGGGGTAGCGATGGTGGTTGTTGTGCCACCCTTCGCCGAAGGTGACCAGCGCAAGCAAGGGATTGTTGCGCGATTCGTCGCGGGTCTCGAAGCGGCGGCTCCCCCAGCGGTGCGCGAGCGAGTTGATTACGAACGTCGAGTGGAACAGCACGACGGTCGAGATGCAGAATCCCCACACGACGAGCTGCCAGGGCCCGGTGCCGAGCGCCGGGTACGCGGCCTCCAGCCACGCACCGAGCACCCACAGCGCGACGAACAACGCGGCCGGGACCGCCACGTCGTAGCGATCCAGCCAGCGCAGTTCCGGGTAGCGGGCCAGGTCGCGGACCAGGTGGTGGCGCGTCGCGAAGTTCTCCCGCGCGAGGAACCAGCCCATGTGGCTCCACAGGAACCCGTCCTGCAGCGCGGAGTGCGCGTCGTCCGGCCGGTCGGAGTGCAGGTGGTGGTGGCGATGGTGGGACGCCCACCACAGGGGTCCACGCTGCACCGCCGAGGCGCCGAGCACGGCAAAGACGAACTGCCAGCCGCGCGCGGCACGGAACGCGCGGTGCGAGAAGTAGCGGTGGTAGAAGGCCGTGACCGCGAACATCCGCAGTGCGTAAAGCGTCGCGGCGATGGCGACGGCAATCGGGCTCCACCCGGTCCACACGACGCCAAGGCAGCCTACGTGCAGCAGCACGAAAGGAACCACGCGCGGCCAGTCGATGCCGCGCGGACCGCCGCGAGTCTCCCCGCCCGCAGCGGCCGTGTCGACCCAGCGACGCAGCGCGACGGCGAGCCGCGACCTCACGGATGTCCTCCGGACGCGGTCGCCGGGGCCGGCCATTGCTGCGGTACCTTGCGCAGTTTCGCGGTGTCGTAGCCCATCGCCGCGACCCGGTCGGTGAGGCGGCCGTACTCCGCCTCGTCGAGCGTCGGCGTGCGCGCCATGATCCACACGTAATCGCGGTCCTCGCGGGCAATGATGGTCTCGCCGTAGTCGTCCGCCAGATAGGCGATCCGGTAGTCGGCCTTGATCGGCCAGACGAACTGCATGCCCCAGATCGCATTCGAGGCGCGGTCGACGATGAATCCGCGCGGGTGGTAGCGCTTCTCCGGGCCGGCGAAGCCGCCCTGCCGGAACGTGAAGGTGGTGGCGATGGTGCCGTCGGGTTCGAGCCGGTACGACTCGACGGCGTTCCACGCGTCCCGCTCGATCCAGGTGGGGATGCACGCGATCACGTACCAGTCGCCCATGAATCGCTCGACGTCGACGTGGGCGACCAGCGGCACCGCGGGGCGCGGCACGCTGCCGCAACCGGCGAGCGGGATGGCCAGGACCGCGACCGCGGCGAGGATCTTTGCATGTGACATCGGTTGCACCCTCAACGGAGTTCGTAGCGCAGCAGGCGGCCGTCCGGCGTGGGAGCCTCGAGGGCCACCCAGCGGCCGTCCGCGTACCAGAGATCGATCTGCAGGTCGGGCGCCGAGAGCCGGTGGCGGGTGGCCGGCACACTGCGGCCTCCGACAGCGACGCGCTCGACGCCGCGCCCGTCGATGCGCACAGGCAGCAGTTCGCCGGTCTGCGAGTTCAGCAGCCGGCTTGCGCCCAGGATGCGCGGGTCCCAGTAGGCGAAGCTCATCACGCACCCGGGCAGGCGCACGTCGCCGGACGGACCGGCCACGACCAGCGTGCCGTCGTGGTTGGCCGCGGCCACTTCCTCGACCGAACCGTTCGTGTCGGTCCGCGACTCGAGCTCGTCCAGGCACGCGCCCCGCCAGCGCTCGTGCGCTTGGTGCCGGTAGCGATAGGCGTTCAGGAACAGGAAGCGGACATCGAACTGCGCGCGGCTTTCGACCTCGGTGGACTCCCCCTCCCCGCGCACGACGTAGCGGTGCCAGCCGACCTCGCGGCCGTCGAGCAGCACGCGGAAGTTCCACTCGCGCTCCACGGGCAGCGTCGCTCCCTGGCCGGAGGCAAGCGCCGGTCCCGACAGCGCGAACAGTGCAGCGGCAAGCGCGGCCTTCATGCACGACTCCGGGGCGGCCAGGGCACGAACGCGCTGGTGCGCGCCACGTAGTCGCGGTAGGCGGGCCGGCGCTCGCCGATGTCCCGCTCGAGCAGCGTGACGCCGGAGACTCGCAGCAGCAGCACGGTCATCAGTACCGGAGCGAACACGGTCCAGGCGCCGCCGGCGGCCACCGCCATCACGTAGAAACCCCACCACACGCAGGCTTCGCCGAAGTAGTTCGGGTGCCGCGACCAGCGCCACAACCCCCGGTCGAGCACGCGGCCGGCGCTCGCCGGGTCGCGACGGAATCGTGCGAGCTGCGCGTCGGCGACGGCCTCGTAGGCGATGCCGAACGTGGCGAGCAGCGCGCCGGCGACATCGAGCACGCTGAACGCGGCCGGCGAGGCGATGGCCGCGGCGAGCGGCGCCGAGATGATCCAGGCGAGCAGCCCCTGCAGGCCGAACACCAGGTACAGGCTCTTCCACTCGAAGTACGGCTGGTTGCGGGTGCGAATGGCCTGGTAACGGCGGTCTTCCGGCGCGTTCCAGTTGCGCGCGGCGAGGTGGGTGGCAAGCCGCAGGGCCCACGCGGCCACCAGCACGAGCAGCAACGTCGTGCGGGGCCCGGTCGGCGCCGCCTCCACCGCGTAACTCACGGCGGCGGCCAGGAAGAACAGCGACCAGAAGATGTCCACCAACCCGACGTTGCGGCGCACGGTGCACACCGCCCACGCCGCGCCGGCGAGGATGGCAAGCGCGGGCAGCGAGGCGAGCCAGACCGACCCGACGCTCATGCCGCCCCTCCCGCCGCCGGCCGCTCGAACAGGTAGTGGCTCACCCACCACTCCTGACCGTTGCGGTAGCCGAACAACTCGGCGCACGCCATGAAGAACACCCGCCAGCGTTGCAGCCACTGCGGCGCGCCGTCCCCGTAGGTCGCGGCGATGACCTCGAGCACCTCGCCGCGGCGCGCGTCAAGGTTCTCGAGCCACGCGTTCGCGGTTCGCTGATAGTGGGTACCGTCCCAGCGCCAGCGTGCGAGCAGCCGCAGCCTGTCCTGGAAGCGCAGCGCCAGGTCGTCGCTCGGCATCATGCCGCCGGAGAAGAAGTGCCGGCTCATCCAGTCCGAGGGGCCGCCGTCGACGAAGGCGTAGGGCGTCGAGCGGTGACAGAACACGTGCATGAAGAACCGTCCGCCGGGCCGCAGCCAGTCGTGGACGCGGCCGAACAGCACGCGCCAGTTGCGCATGTGCTCGAACATCTCCACGGAAACGACCCGATCGTAGCGGCCGGGTGCCTGGAACCCGTTCATGTCCGCCGTGAGCACGGCGACGTTGTCGAGGCCGCGGCGGCGCGCCTCGGACTCGATCCAGGCCCGCTGGGAGGCGGAATTCGACACCGCGGTGATGCGGCTTCGCCGGTAGTTCGCCGCCACCCACAGCGTGAGCGAGCCCCATCCGCAGCCGAGCTCGAGCACGTCCTGTCCGTCGACGAGTCCGGCGCGCGCGCAGGTCGCAGCCAGCGCGCGTGCCTCGGCCTCCTCGAGCGTGCGCGTGCCGTCCGGCCACCAGGCACTGGAGTACTTGAGGTGCGGGCCGAGCGCGAGGTCGAAGAAGCGGGCCGGCAGCTCGTAGTGCTGCTCGTTGGCGAGGTGAGGCAGCGGCGCGAGCTCCGCGCCGTCCATCCCGGCGATGAATGCCTCGGTGGTCGCCGCCGCGCGCTCGCAGTCCCCGGCCTCGATCTCGCGCAGGCGCTGCTCGCAGAGGCGGCGGATCCCGGCGCGCACGACGGCGTCGGGCACGAGGCCCTGCTCGATCCATCCGATCGCGCGGAGCGTCTGACTCATGTTGCTTTCTCCTTCGCGAAACAAGGCTGCCCAACGTGCGCGTGCTTGCTGAGCCCGTGGGAGGAAGGCCCCGGTTGCCCGGGGCCTTCCGGTATCGCCGCGTGACGGGCGGGTTCGCTCACTTGTCCAGGTCGCTCACGCGCGCGTTGATCTGCGCCACGCCGATCGGGAAGCCCTCGGTGAAGGCGCTGACGCCGAACACGCCGTTCAGGGCCGAGGCCGCCGTCGCGGTCAGCGTCACGTTGGCGCCTTCCACGCTGAGCTTGGTCGAACGGCCGGGCAGCTTGCCGGATGGCGAGGTCGTGAGCTCCGGAGCCTCCGTCAGGGCGACGTTGAACAGCGGGATGCGCCCGACGATGTCGTTGTTCACCTTCACGACTCCGGTGAGCTGCAGCGCGCCGCCGAGGTTCTCGATGATGAATGACGAGAGCGCAACCCGGGTGCCGCCGGCCGTGAGCGTCAGCCCGCCGGAGTGCAGGATCTCGAGCTTCGGCCCGTTCGCGTCGAGTTCCCCGGTGGGAATCGGGAAGGCCGCGCGCGCCCCTCGCGAAGTCACGTACAGGCTGCCGGGCAGGATGTTGTCCGGCGTGACGCCGAGCGAACCCAGCGCGCCCACGAAGTCGGACGAGAGCGCCACCTGCGTAACGCCGTACGTGAGCTGCACGGACGGCGCGGCGTGCGCCGGAGCCGCGATGCCCAGGCTCAGAGCGAGCGCGACGCCGGCGATGCTGTTCCTCAGGTTCTTCGAGCTGATCTTCTTCATGACGGTTCCTCCTGGTGATGACCACGTTCCGGGTTGGGCGGCACCTGCCGCGAATCTGCGTGGGGGAGTTTCCGTGCCGCGGCGTCAAGGCCGCGTGAAGGCGCCGTGCAGACGGCGTGAAGGGCCAGCGCAGGGGCAGGCGGGCCCGGCGCCTAGGCGCCGCCGTCGGCCGGCGTCGTCGCCTCCGGGAATCGGACCCGGACGCGGGTGCCGCGGCCGACCTCGCTCTCGAACTCGACCGGCCAGCCGAAGCGGTCGGATATCCGGCGCACGATCGCCAGCCCGACGCCGAATCCCGGCCGGCGACTTGCGCCGCGCACGAACGGCTGGGACAGCTCGTCGAGCCGGTCGGGCGCAATGCCGACGCCGGTATCCTCGACGACCACGCCGTCGCGGTCGATCTTCACGCGGACCGAACCCTGCTCGGTGTACGAGGCCGCGTTGCGCAGCAGGTTCCCGAGCAGGACCTCGATCACCTTCTCCGGCGCCTCGACGAGCAGGTCGCGGTGCGCCTCGGTCTCGAGCTGGACCGGCCGACCCTGGACGATGGGCTGCAGCTTCTCCATTTCGCGCGCGACGACGTCCCTGATGCTGACCAGCTCGGTCGGCAGGCCCGTTTCGGTCTCGCGCGCGAGCAGGAGCAGCGCATTGGTCAGGTCCTCCATCTCCACCGTCGCGCGCACGATGCGCGCCACGGCGCGCTGACCGGGCTCGTCGAGGCCCGGCGCCTGCTGCAGCCGCTCGGCCGACATCCGGATCACGGTGAGCGGAGTGCGCAACTCGTGGCTCGCGTCACGAGTGAAATTGCGCTCGCGCTCGAGGAGGTCCTTCACGCGTTGCGTGAGCCGCACCAGCGCGGTGGCGAGTTCGCGGATCTCGTCGTCGCGCCCCGCCACGCTTTCCGGCGCGAAAGCCGCCGGGTCCGGCGCCGCGAGGTCGAGCTGGCGCACCCGCCGGGCTAGCGCGAGGACCGGAGACAGCTCGCGCCGGGTGGCGCGGTAGCCGAGCCACGTCGACAGGTACAGGACGAGCAGCAGGACCGCGAGCGGCGCGAGCCCGTAGTAGATCGCGAGCCGGTCGACGTTGGTGCGGTCGAATACCAGGTAGAGCCGCTGCCCTGCCCGCTCGCTGACGTAGACGACGTACTGGGTCTTTCCCTGCCGCCACGGGTGGAATCCCGACGGCATGCCGGCCACGGCCGCCGGAGCGTCCTGCAGGTACCCCGTGAGATTGCGGGTCGCCGGCAGCGGAAAGTCCGTGCGCGCGCCACGCCGCTCCCAGAAGTAATCAGCTTCGCCCCGCAGCGCCTGCCTGATCAGCGGGCCTTCGAGCAGCACGCCGGCGAGGAACACGCCGATCACGGCCGCCAGGCTGACGAACGCGCCCTGCAGCGCGAAGGTGCGCGTCAGCCGCGCGCCGATCCTGCCCTCAGGCTTCATTGCGCAGCGCGATGCAGTAGCCGACGCCGGGAATCGTGTGCAGGAGCGCACGGTCGAACGGCTTGTCGATGGACTTGCGCAGTGCATACAGGTGGCTGCGCAGCGCGTCGGAATCCGGCGGGACCTCTCCCCAGACCTCGCGCTCGAGCTGCTGCCGGCTCACGACCCGGGGCGACGCGCGCATGAGCGCCGTGAGCAGGCGCAGCCCGATGGGCATCAGCCGGATCACGCGCCCGCCGCGCGTGACCTCGAGCGTACCGAGGTCGAGCGCGAGGTCCGCGACACGCAGCGTCTCGCGGGTCACTCCGCCGCGCTGCCGGCGCTGCAGGGCGCGGATGCGCGCCTCGAGCTCGCGCATCTCGAAAGGCTTCACGACGTAGTCGTCGGCACCGGCCTCGAGCCCCGCCACCTTGTCCTCGAGCGTGTCCCTGGCCGTGAGCATCAGGATCGGCGTGTCGCGGCGCGCTTCCTCGCGCAGCTTGCGGCAGACGGCGATGCCGTCCATCCCGGGCAGCATCACGTCGAGGATGATCGCGTCGTAGGCGTTGGTCACCGCCAGGTGCAGGCCCGTGACGCCATCGCCCGCGTAGTCCACGGCGTGGCCGCGGAGCTCGAGGAACTCCACGATCGCTTCCGCGATGTCCCGGTTGTCCTCGACGAGCAGCAGCGTTGAGCCAGGGCTCTGCGGCATGAGTGGATCG
>DAOMFD010000030.1:0-15978 GCA_035429605.1 Steroidobacteraceae bacterium
GCGCTGGGCGACTGGGGCGACGCCGCGTTCATCGGCATCGTGCTCGCCGTGAACTCGGCACTCGGGGGCTGGCAGGAATGGCGCGCGGAGCAGCAGAGCCGCAGCCTGCAGCAGCTGCTCAAGATTCGCGCGACCGTCCTGCGCGACGGCGTCATCGTCGAGATCGACGCGGACCAGCTCGTGCCGGGCGACATCGTGGCGATCGAGAGCGGCCAGCGCGTGCCCGCGGACCTGCTCCTGCTTGCGGCGCGGGGCCTGGAAGTGGATGAGGCGTTGCTCACCGGCGAGTCGGTTCCCGTGTCCAAGCAGCCGGGCCGCGCAGGCCCAGGCGAAAGCGGGTCGTCGGCGGGCGACCGCCGCGACATGGCGTGGGCCGGCACGACGATCGTGCGCGGGCGGGCGGAGGGCGAGGTCGTGGCGACCGGCGCCGCGACGGCCGTCGGCAACCTCGCGACCGTGATGTCCGCGACCGAGGGTGGCAAGCCGCCCCTGGTCGGTCGCATGGAGCACTTCGCCCGCGTCATTGCCGTCGTCGTGCTCGTCGCGGCCGTCGTCGTGGCAGTGGTCGGCGTGGTCGCCCGCGGGGAAAGCATCGCGACGATGTTCCTGTTCGGCGTCGCGCTCGCCGTCTCGGCGATCCCGGAGGGCCTGCCGGTCGCGCTCACCGTGACGCTCGCGATCGCCGCGCGCCGCATGGCCAGCCGTGGTGCGATCGTGCGTAGCCTGCCGGCCGTCGAGGGCCTCGGGAGTTGCACGCTGATCGCGAGTGACAAGACCGGCACGCTCACGTGCAACGAACTCACCGTGCGCGAGCTGCGCCTGGCCGACGGCAGTGTCATGCAGGTCACCGGCGCGGGTTACGAGCCCGTGGGTGAGATCCTGCCGGTGACAGGTGGCGAGGCGGCCGGCAGCGCGCAGTGTGTGCGCCGGCTGCTGGAAATCGCCGCCGCCTGCAACGAGGCGAGTCTCGTGCGCCAGGACGGTCGCTGGACGAGCCGGGGGGACCCGACCGACGTCGCGTTCCTGGCCCTTGCGGCCAAGGGAGGGATCAGTCGGGAGCGACTGCGCGTCGAGCGCCCCGTCGCCGCCGACATCCCGTTCGAACCGGAGCGGCGCTACGCGGCAACGTTCCATGCGAGCGACGACGCGACCTGGATCGCAGTCAAGGGTGCGCCGGAGCGAGTGGTCGGCATGTGCCGGCTCGACGATCGTGCGTCCCGCGACGTCCTCGAACAGGCCGAGCGCATGGCGGAGCGCGGATTGCGCGTGATGGCGCTGGCATCGGGGACCGCTCCTGGTGCGCCGCACGCAGGAGAAGTTCCGGCCGAGCCAGCAGGCCTGGAAATGGCGGGTCTGGCTGGCCTCATCGATCCGCTGCGGCCCGGCGCTCGCGAAGCCGTCGAGCGCTGCGCAGGCGCCGGCATCCGGGTCATCATGGTGACGGGCGACCACCCGGTGACTGCACTCGCGATTGCGCGCGAGCTCGGCGCTGCCGTCGGCCGCGATGAAGTCATCACCGGGGACGCATTCCGGTCCGCCGGCGCCGCCGAGCGAGACGCGATGGTCGCGCATGCGACCGTCTTCGCGCGCGTGACGCCGGAACAGAAGCTCGCCATCGTCGAGGCCGCGCAGCGTGACGGGCACTACGTCGCGGTCACCGGCGACGGCGTCAACGACGCGCCCGCACTGCGCAGGGCCAACATCGGCGTCGCGATGGGGCGCGGCGGCACGGATGTCGCGCGCGATGCGTCGGACCTCGTGCTGAGCGACGACAACTTCGCGACCATCGTCACCGGCGTGGAGCAGGGGAGGATCGCCTACCAGAACATCCGCAACGTCGTGTACCTGCTGATCGCGGCCGGCACCGCCGAGGTCCTGACGGTCGCGTTGGCCGTCTTCGCCGGCCTGCCATTGCCGCTGCTCCCGGTGCAGCTCCTGTGGCTCAACCTCGTCACCAACGGCATCCAGGACGTGGCGCTGGCCTTCGAGCGAGGCCACGGCGACGAGCTCAGGGCGCCGCCTCGGCGACCCGGCGAGCCGCTGGTGAACCGGTTGATGGTCGAGCGCGGCCTGCTGGCGGGGCTGTGGATGTCGGCGATCGGATTTGCGTGGTTCGCGGCTCTCGTGCATTCGGGCACGCCGGTCGCGCATGCACGCAACGAGCTGCTGCTGCTCATGGTCCTGATGCAGAACGTGGACGCGTTCAATGCCAGGTCGGAGACCCGTCCGGTCTTCACCCTGCCGCTCGCGAGCAATCCGCTGCTCGCAGCCGGCGTCGCGACCGCGTTGGCACTGCACGTCTCGGCGATGTACCTTCCACCACTGCAGCGACTGCTGGACGTGGCGCCGCTCACGATCGACGAATGGATCGAGATGCCGCTCGTCGCGCTCACGCTGCTCGTGGTGATGGAGATCCACAAGCGTGGTTGGGCCGTGCGCGCGCGAGCGGGTGCGACGAACTGACCAGCCGGGCCGCGCGGAGTCGAGCATGCGAGGGTCGACATGAGCCCGATACAGCCCGGAATCCTTGCGCCGATCCCGAGGGTCGCGCGCCACCTGAGCTTCACGCTGGCGCCGGACGCCGGGCCCGGGCCGGCGCTGGAGCGGCTGGCGCAGGCCGTCGATCCTGCGGCCACGGTCGTGGGGCTCGGGCGATCGATCTCACTGGCGCTCGGCCGCCATGTCCCGGGCCTGCGCGATTTTCCGTCGGGTGCCGGCCGCGGCTTCGAGATCCCCGCGACGCCCGGCGCGCTGTGGTGCTGGCTGCGTGGCGAAGACCGGGGCGAACTCGTGCACCGGTCCCGCGCCCTCCAGGCGCTGCTCGCGCCGGCATTCGCGCTCGATTCGGTCGTCGACGCGTTCATGCACGAAGACGGCCGTGACCTGACCGGTTACGAGGACGGCACGGAAAACCCGACCGGCGAACGCGCGGTGGCAACCGCATCGCTGCAAGGTGCCGCCGCTGGCCTCGACGGATCGAGTTACGCGGCGGTCCAGCAGTGGGTGCACGACTTCGCCGCGTTCGAGGCGCTCGGTCCCGACGAGCAGGACCTGAGCGTCGGCCGTCGTCGCGCCGACAACGAGGAGATCGACGAGGCGCCGCCGTCCGCGCACGTCAAGCGCACGGCGCAGGAGAGTTTCTCCCCGGAGGCTTTCGTGCTGCGACGGTCCATGCCCTGGGCCGAGGGCGCGAAGGCCGGGCTGGTCTTCCTCGCGTTCGGGCGCTCGTTCGACGCATTCGAGGCGCAGCTCTCGCGCATGACCGGCCTCGACGACGGAATCACGGACGCGCTGTTCCGCTTTACGCGGCCCGTCACGGGCGCTTACTACTGGTGTCCACCGGTATCCGGCGGGCGACTCGACCTGCGGGCGCTCGAACTGCGCTGAGTCGGTCGCCGCCGGCCACCACCCGTGGCGCTGGTCAGCCGAAGATGCCCTTGAGCACCGGCGCCATCCTGCGAGTGCCGCCGATCGACACCGCCGACGCCAGTCCGCCCATCATGGCGCCTGTCACGCCGCACGACATGACGTCCTGTCCGGTGAGCCACAAGCCGGGGATTCTCGTGCGCGGCCTGAGCCACGACTGCCGCATGCGCTCGGGATCGTGGTCGAGCCCGTAGAGTTCGCCGCGCGCATAGCCGCAGAACCACTGCATGGACAGCGGCGTCGAGATCTCCCAGTAGTCGATGCGATCGCGCAGTGCCGGGAGCTTCGCGTACAGGTGTTCGAGCAGGCGCTCCCCGAAGGCCTGTTTCAGGGCCTCGTAGTCGTCGCCGCGCTTGCCCCACGTCGTGCCGGCCCATGGCTCGAAAATAGAGTAGGGCGCCGGTGCCACGATCTCGATCGTCGAGCGGCCCGGATGGCGACGCTCGAAATCCGGGTCCTTCGCCGAGGGAAAGGAGATGTACACGGCCGGAAACGGGCCGTGCGGGTCGGCGGCGAAGCGGTCGTACGCGGCGTCGTAGTCGTTGTCGTGGTAGATCCAGTAGTTGGTCTTCGGCAGCCCGAGGTCCTCGGCCCTGCCCTTGAGCCCGATGTAGACGCAGAGATGGCCGATGCTCGGCTTCACGCGTGCGAGGAGGCGGTCGTACCCGACACGCCGGCGCGTCTCCTCCGGGACGAGGTGGCCGAAGGTGTTGAGCGCTCCAGCGTCGGAGATGACGCAGTCGCACGCGATCTCACTGCCGTCCTCCATGCGCACGCCGCGTACTGCGTGCCTGCGAGCCGGCTCCAGCAGCACTTCCTGCACGCGCGCGTACGTGAACACTTCCCCGCCCGCCGCACGGATGCGCGGCAGGATCGTGTCCGCGATGCGCCACGCGCCACCGACCGGATAGAAGCCGCCGTGCAGGTAGTGCTTTGCCACCAATGCCTGGATGACCCACGCGGAGCGCTTCGGTGGCAGGCCGAGGTCGCCCCACTGCCCGGTCAGGACGGCGATGAGTTCGGCGTCCCGCGTGAGTTCCGACAGCACCTCCCAGGTCGTGCGGCCGAAGCTGCGCGGCAATCGGCTGCGCAGGAACGGCCCGGCGATTGCGGCCGCCCACGGCGGCAGCGTCCGGTCCAGCGAGAACGTACGCATGCCACGCGCGGTCTCGCCGAGCAGTTCGAGGTACCGATCGATCGCGGCTGCCTCCCGCGGGAAGTAACCGACGAGGTTGTCGCGGTACGCGTCGCGGCCTGCCACCGCATCGTACGTGCGCTCGCCGATGAAGAACCGGTCATAGTGCGAGTCCATCGGCGCCCAGTGCAGGTTGCCTTGCGTCAGGAAATCCATCATCCGGCGCGACGTCGTCCTCGCGCCCATGTCGCCGATGTAGTGGACGCCGACATCCCACTCGTATCCCGCGCGGTCGTAACTGTGCGTGGCGCCGCCGGCCGTGTAGTGCTGCTCCAGCACCGCCACGCGCCAGCCGATTTCCGACAGCAGCGCGGCGGTGGTCAGTCCGCCGATGCCCGACCCGATCACGAGCGCGTCGTACCGTCCCTCGACCCGATTCGGGCGATAGCGGCGGCCGAGCCGCAGCGTGCTCGGCGTCAGGTTGCGCCTGGGAGTCTGCATCACCGCATTATGGTGCATGCCGCGCCGCATGGTGCATGCTGCACCGCCGCGCGCAATCAGCGGTGGCCACCCTGCGTACGGCGGCGGCGGCGCGTCATGTCGGGCCGCGTGCACGAGCGGCGCTTGAGCGGTGCGTCACGAATTCGTGCGCCCGGAGTGCGCAGGAGTTGCGGTGGCGCGGCGCGGAGTTAACGTGCACACGACGGAGGTGTGCGATGACTCGCGTCGCGATATGCAGGTTGCTTGCCGGGCTCTATGCCTGCGCGGCGGCCTCGTTGGCGGTGGCGGGCGACGACGGCCCCGACTGGTTCCGGCGCTCCGCGCAGCCGCTGACGAACCTGGACATGGAGTCGGCCGACGAGTTCCTCGTCGTGCTGCAGCGGGACCGCGTGGACGGCCCCGACCTGCTGACGCTCCGCTACACGCTCGGGCAGGTTGGCCCGTTGTCCACCTACGCGGGCGCCGGTATCAACCGGACCTCATATTTTGCCTGGTCGGTCAACCCCGACGACGGCCTCCTGGACCGCAGCCGTCATCGCGCCATCGGCGCCGCGGCCGAGCTGGGCGCGGCCTGGCGCGTGAGCAACACGCTCGCGCTTGCCGCCGACCTGCACTGGATCGACCTTGCCAGCGACGCGGACATGCTCCGTGTCGGCAGTACGATGGTCGCCGCCGATGCCGTGGCGGTCGGCGTCTCCCTGGGCTGGCGCTTCCGCTGAACGACGGACTATCGCGCCCAGCGCGTGATGCGCAGGCGGCCGCCGTCGAGCGTGCCGGGCGCGGTGCTCGATACGCGTACCGTGCCGGTCCCGCGCCGCAGGTCGAAGTCGCCGAGCTTGATCCAGCGTGCGCCCCAGACCCGCTGATCGAGTTCGAGGCGAAGTCCCTCGTCCGCGTCGTCCACCTCGTAGAGCGCGGCGGGCGTGTGCCGCGGATCCGCCGAATACCACACCGCTATCTCGTACCTGCCGTCGGCCGGCACGTCCAGGTTCGCGGTGAACGCACCGTCCGGCAATCGCGCGGGCTCCAGGTAGCGCGGCGCCGGCAGACCCTCGGCGATGCCGAGTCGTGCGAGGACGCGTTCCGTGAGGCTGCCCAGGCGCACGACGTCCCACGGCTGCGGTTCCAGCGGGTTCCAGCCGTTCGACAGTGCAGCGACCACGATCCGGCGGCCGTTCGGCAACTCCGCGTACATGACGTCCTCGAGCGTGTCGAAGGCTGCTCCGACCTTGTTCTCCTGCAGTGATCCCGGTGGCAGGCCGCCGCCGAGGCTGGCCTGGTCGGAAAACGTCGGTCGCCTCAGCAGCCCCCGCATGTATGCCGTCGCCTGCTGCTCGATCGCTCCGGTTGCGACCGCCAGCATCAGGTTCGCGGCGCCGTTCGAAGACATCATGTTTCGTCCCATCTCCTTCCACGCAAGCTCCTCGAGGCCGGACGGCTCGCTCCCGGAGTTCGTCGGATAGGTCTTGGTGAAGAACCGCTGGTTCCCGAGCAGGCCGGCCCGATCGAGCACCCGCTCCGTGTAGCGCCGCCGCTCGATGAATGCGCCGAGGTCGGCGCCGTCGGGTGGCCCGTTCGGCGCTCCGGTGACCGTGTCCACGACCCAGCCGGTGGCGACGTTGCTCGAGCGCAGGATCATCGGGCTCACCCACTCGTCGAGACAGTCGGGGCGCTTGCCCTGCGCCGCGCACCAGTGGACCGCGCCCACCAGGAACGGCAGCTTGACGCAGCTCGCCGGATAGGCGAGCTCGTCGCCACCGACACTGCCTCGCAGCCAGCCGTGGTCCTTGTCCTCCACGAGCACGGTCACCTGCAGGCGGTCGAAGTCCTGCGTCGCGAGGAACTCCGAGCGTGCCGTCTCCACGGCCTGCTGAACGGCCGCGTCGTCCACGATCGTCGGAATCGTCACCGGCGCGGCCCGGACCGCCGTCGCGCCCGCAAGCAACGCGAGCGCGACGAATTCGATGGCCAGCGCGGTCGGAACACGCAGCCGTCGCTGCATGACGGTGCCCGTGAGCCAGAGGACGGCGAGCACGCCCGCGGACCACGCGGCGACCTGCGCGAAGGGGAGCGCGGACGAGCGCCAGAGCAGCGTTGTTGCGGCGAGCAGGACGGCGACGAAGTGCAGCGCGACGTAACACCGTACCGCGGACGTCATCGGCGGGTCGTAGCGGCGCAGCTTGTCGAGCGCGAACGGCGGCTTGTCCCAGGCCGGACCAGTCTCCGTTGCAGGATGCCAGCCCGGCGGCTTGATCCACACGAGCAGCCGGTCGCGCCAGCGCTGCGCACTCCACGACTTCCGCGCCAGGTCCACGTACACCTCGAGGTTCGCCCACAGCGGGTCCCACGAATCGAGCGACGCCCGCGTGCCGTACACGCACGGTTCCGTCTCTTCGACGAATGAGCCGAACATCCGGTCCCACGCCATGAAGATGCCGCCGTAGTTGCGGTCGATGTAGCGGTCGTTCACCGCGTGGTGCACGCGATGGTTCGACGGCGATGCGAACCAGCGGTCGAACCAGCCGAGCTTGCCGACCTGCTCGGTATGGATCCAGTACTGGTAGAGCAGGTCGATGATCGCGGCCACGACGAAGACCTGCGGCGGGAAACCCGCGATCGCCATGGGAAGGTAGAAGATCCAGCCGAGGAGTGCGCCCGAGCTCGTCTGTCGCAGCGCCGTCGTGAGGTTGTACTCCTGGCTCTGGTGGTGCACGACGTGCGACGCCCAGAAGACCGCGCTGACGTGTCCCAGCCGGTGGTTCCAGTAGTAACAGAAGTCATAGACGACGAGCCCGGCGACCCAGACCCACCACTGCTCTGCGGGCAGGCGCCAGACGGCGAACGACTCGTAGGTCCACACGTAGATCCCGACCGCGGCGGCCTTCGTGAACAGGCCCACGACCTGACTCATGATGCCGAGGCTCAGGCTGTTGACCGCGTCGTTCAGCCGGTAGTTGTGCCGTCCCCGCGCCCGACCCACGAGGTACTCGATGGCGATGAGCGCGAAGAACACGGGGGTCGCGAGCGCGATCGTCTTGCCCATGCCGTGCTCCTCAGGGCTCGTCGTGCCAGCCGCGCGATCGCTCGACCGCGCGCGACCACTGTCGCATTCTCGCAGCTGCCGACTCACGTGACATGGCTGGTTCGAAGCGCCGGTCGGCCCGCCAGTTCGCCGCGACCTCGTCGGTCGACTGCCAGAAGCCGACCGAAAGCCCGGCGAGCGATGCGGCGCCAAGCGCGGTCGTCTCGGTGACGCGCGGGCGAACGACCGGTACCCCGAGCAGGTCCGCCTGGAACTGCATCAGCAGGTCGTTTGCGGTGGCGCCGCCGTCCACCCGCAGTTCCGTGAGCGGCTGGCGGGCGTCCTTCTGCATCGCCGCCAATACCTCGGCACTCTGGAACGCGATCGCCTCGAGGGCGGCACGTGCAAGGTGCGCACGCGTCGTTCCGCGCGACAGGCCGACCACGAGGCCGCGGGCGTACGCGTCCCAGTGCGGGCTGCCGAGGCCGGTGAATGCGGGAACGAGATACACGCCGCCGGTGTCCGGCACCGATGCGGCCAGTGCCTCGACGTCGGCGGAGCGCTCGATCAGCCCGAGCCCGTCGCGCAGCCACTGCACGACGGCGCCGCCGACGAAGACCGACCCTTCGAGCGCGTAGTGCCGCTCGCCGGTGTCCCACGCGATCGTGGTCAGCAGCCGGTTCGCCGAATGCAGCGGCTCGAGCCCGGTGTTCATGAGCATGAAGCAGCCGGTGCCGTAGGTGTTCTTGGCCATGCCCGGCGCGAAGCAGCCCTGTCCGAACAGCGCCGCCTGCTGGTCGCCGGCGATGCCGCCGAGCGGCACTTCCTCGCCACCGATGACTGCGACCGCGTCGCCGTCCGGCAATCTCGACGGCACGACGCGCGGCAGGACCCGGCGCGGTATGCGGAGCAGCTCGAGCGCGTAGTCGTCCCACGTTCCCGTCGCGAGATCGAGCAGCAGGGTGCGGCTCGCGTTCGACGCATCGGTCACGTGCACGGCGCCTTGCGACAGCTTCCACGCGAGCCAGCTGTCGACGGTGCCGAAGGCGAGTTCGCCGGCAGTCGCGCGCTTGCGCAGTGCGGGATCGCTGTCGAGCAGCCACTTGAGCTTGGTACCGGAGAAATAAGGGTCGAGCAGCAGCCCGGTGCGTCGCGCGATCTCCGGCTCGTGCCCGTCGGATTTCAGCCTTGCGCACAGCTCGGCGGTGCGCCGGTCCTGCCAGACGATGGCCGGCGCGACCGGGCGCCCTGACCTGCGGTCCCACAGCACCGTCGTCTCGCGCTGGTTGGTGATGCCCACGGCAGCGAGATCCGACGGTGTGGCGCGCGCCCTGGCCAGCACCTCTGCAATGGTCGCCGCCTGCGTCGCCCAGATCTCCTCGGCGTCGTGCTCGACCCAGCCGGAGCGCGGAAAGTGCTGGGTGAATTCGCGCTGCGCCGTCGCGACGACCTGGCCGTCGTGGTCGAACAGGATGGATCGGGAGCTGGTCGTGCCCTGGTCGAGGGCGAGCACGAATCGGCGCATGCGGCGGACCTCTGTTGCCGAAGCGTACTACATCGCGGTCGCGGCGGACTCAGCCCGCGGCATAGTCCGCCGGCCGCGCCACCGGGTTCCGCACGAGCCACTCCTCGAGGCGTTCGGCGGCGTCGGCGGGCAGGTGCAGGGCGAGCTTGCTGCGGCGATAGAGGATGTCCTCCGCCGTGAGCGCCCACTCCTCGCGTCGCAGGTAGTCGATTTCACGCGCGTGCAGGCCCGGCAGCACTTCCTCGCCGAGCGCGGAGATCCCACGTGCGTCGCCCAGCATGCGACGCACGCGTGTGCCGTACGCGGCCGCCATGCGATCGAGCAGGCCATCGGGCAGCCATGGGTACTCGGCGCGCACGCTGCGACGAAACGCGGCGTAGTCCGCACGCGCGATGTCGCCGCCTGGCAGCGGCGCCCCCGCCGTCCAGTGCCGCCTCGACCAGCCCATGCGTGACGCGAGCCCGTCGAGCACGTCTTCCGCGAGCTTGCGATAGGTCGTGAGCTTGCCGCCGTAGATCGACAGCAGCGGCGGGCCCTGCTGGTCCACGTCGAGCACGTAGTCGCGCGTGACGCTGGTGGCGACGTCCGACGGATCGGCCAGCAGCGGCCTGAGCCCCGCGAACGTCCACTTCACGTCGGCGTGGCCCACCATGCGGCGGAAATACCGGTTCGACATGGATAGAAGATAGGTGACTTCGGCTGGTTCGATCGACGGCGTCGCAAGGTCGCCCGTGTAGTCCCGCTCGGTCGTGCCGACGAGCGTGCAGTCCCCCTCGTAGGGGATCGCGAACACGATGCGCCGGTCCGGCCCCTGGAAGATGTAGGCGTGGTCGTGCTCGAACAGGCGCGGCACGACGATGTGGCTGCCCTTGACGAGGCGCGGATGGCGTCGCGCGGGCACGGGTGTCGCCTCGTCGAGGAATCGGTCCACCCACGGGCCGGTGGCATTGACGACCGCGGCGGCCGAGATGCGCGACTCGGCGCCATCGGCGTGCGCCAGGGTCGCGGTCCAGCGGTCCCCGGAGCGCTCGAGCCGCACGCATCGCGTGCGCGACAGGACCGTCGCGCCACGCTCGCGTGCGTCGAGGGCGGCGAGTACGACGAGCCGGGCGTCGTCCACCGCGGCGTCCGAGTACACGAAGCCCTGGGTGTAGCGCGGGTCCAGCGCCGCGCCCGCGGGATGCCGGCGCAGGTCCACTGCTCTCGACGCGGGCAGCAGGCGCCGGCGCGCCAGGTGATCGTAGAGATACAGCCCCGCGCGGATCATCCACGCCGGGCGCAGGTGCTCGTCGTGCGGCAGCACGAAGCGCATCGGCCGCACGAGGTGCGGCGCCGAGCGCAGCACGATCTCGCGCTCGCGCAGCGACTTGCGCACCAGCCGGAAATCATAGAACTCGAGATACCTGAGGCCGCCGTGGATCAGCTTGGTGCTGGCGGACGACGTGTGCGCCCCGAGGTCGTGCTGCTCGCAGAGCAGCGTGCCGAGGCCGCGGCCCGCCGCGTCCCTCGCCACCCCGACACCGTTGATGCCGCCACCGACGACCAGGAGATCGTACTGTCGGGCTCCTCCGCTCATCGTGCGCCGTCCTCAGCCGTAGATCATCGCGGACGAGCGCTGGTCCAGCCAGGCCTCCTCGTCGGCGACCGCCAGCGCATCGAGGTCGGCCGAGGCCGCGGCGGGGTCGTCCACCCAGCGGCGCAGCAGGTCGCTGCCGTTGATGAGGTCGATGGCGAGACGGTCATGCTCGTACTCGTAGGGGAAGTGGCGCCACAGCTCGAATTCCGGGTGCAGCCGCCGCAGCGCCTTGAACGCGAGCGCCTGCAGCCGCCACGGCCGGAACGACTCGTGCCCGTACGAGCCGTCCTCGACGTGGTAATGCAGGCCGGCGCACAGTTGCCCGGCGTGCTTGTGAAACGTCGGCTCGAACCAGCAGGCTCGGAGCCGGCAGCCCGCGAGCCATGCGGGCGCGAGGCGGCGCATTTCGGCCACGATCGCGGGGATGTCGAGCCCCGGCGCGCCGAACAGCTCCAGCGGACGGGTCGTCCCGCGTCCCTCGGACAACGTCGTGCCCTCCAGCATCACCGTGCCGGGATAGCAGCGCGCCATCCAGGGATTCGGCGCATTCGGGCTCGGGTTCACCCACACACGCTCGCCGAGCGGCCATCCGTAGCCCGGACCGCGCGACGGGTCCCAGCCCTGCATGGCGATCACGCGGTAATCGACGTCGAGCCGCAGCCGTCGCACGAACCAGTGCCCCATCTCGCCGAGCGTGAGGCCGTGGCGCATCGGCATTTCGCCGGCGCCGACGAAACTCTCCCATCCCTGCCTGAGCGTCAGTCCTTCCACTGGCCGGCCGATCGGATTCGGCCGGTCGAGCACCCACACGGACTTGCGGTGCTGCGCGGCGGCCTCGAGCACGTAGCGCAGCGTCGTGACGAAGGTGTAGATGCGGCAGCCGAGATCCTGAAGGTCCACGAGCAGCACGTCGAACGTGTCGAGCATCGCCGGCGTCGGTCGCCGGACCTCGCCGTAGAGGCTGAACACGGGGATGCCGTGCCGTGCGTCGCGGAAGTCCGGCGATTCGACCATGTTGTCCTGCTTGTCGCCGCGCAGCCCATGCTGCGGGCCGAAGGCGGCAGCGAGGCGGATGTCACCCAGCGCCGCGATCGCATCCAATGAGTGCGTGAGGTCCGCCGTGACCGACGCCGGATGGGCCAGCAGCGCGACCCTGCGACCGGCGAGAGGCCGGCGCTGGTCCGGTTCTGCGAGCAGCCGGTCGATACCGAACCTCACCACGAGGTGGCCCGCTCGATCTCCAGCACGAAGCCGGCAGGACTGTGGAAATCGGGCTTCTCCGCGCGATGCGCCAGCGCCCAGTACGACAGGCGCCCGTCCCGGTCCTCCACCACCGCCGCGAGGCTCACGAGCAGCATGCCGTCACCCGGCAGCGCGAGCAGAGCCTCGAGCGGGATGATGGCCTCGAGTGCGATGCGGTCCTCCGCCACGCTCACGGAAACCGTCGGTGGCGTGCTGTACTGCAGCGGCACCATGCCGGCGCGATAGGCGGAGAAACCGTACGCGGCCCACTCGGTGGAGGGCGAGAAGTTGAATTCGCAGTACGCGCGCGAGCCCTGGCCGGCGATGAACGCTTCGAAGCAGGTGTGTTGCCACAACCCGTCCGCCTGTCGCGGCGCGGCGTGTGGCGGCAGCGTGATGGCGGCCACGTCGCCGTCGAGGAAGTACCTGAGCCTCAGGTCGCCGTCGCCGGTCGATTCGAGTTCGACGTCGATCCGTTGCACGGCCGGCGCCGGCGTCGAGGGATGACGCGTCAGGGCAACGCAGCGTGGGGCGAGGCCGGGCATCCGACCATCATACCGGGCGCCGATCCGGCTGTAGCCTAGAGGGCCCTGAGCACGGTGGGGTCCGGTCGTTCCAGCCAGTGGAGGAACGCGTCGGCCAGTCTCTGGCACTCGCGGATCGCGCGGTCCCAGTCGCGGATGCGGCCGGCGTGGTCCTGGCCGTAGCGGTAAAAATCCTTCCGGTCCGGCAACTTACCGTTGGGCAGCGAGGCCAGGAACGAGCGTGACGGCGCGACCAGCAGCATGTCGTCGAGCCACGGATGACCGCGGGACTTGCGCCGCCACGGCAGGTGCTTGTCGAGCCAGCCGGGCGTCACATAGTCGTTGAAGTGCGGGTACAGGACGATGCGTCGGCGCGGGCCGCTCCGTGTCAGCCGCTCGTACGGCAGCTGCAGGTGATAGTCGACGAGCGCGCCGTCCCAGTAGTTGCCCGGGGGCGCGCCGGCGATCCCGCGGACCGGGGCGCAGACGATGGGTATCGTGCCGGACGCCACCAGCGCGTCCTCGGTGTTGGCCGGGTCCAGCGCGACGACCCGCGATCCGAACTCGTCGAAGGGAGAAGCTAGGAAGGTCCTTCCAGTTGAAAACACCACGCGCTCGAGGTGGGCCGCGAGGCTGCGCCGCGAGATCGCGTTGGCGAGGCCGGCCCGCCCGAACGCGAGAGTGGATTCCGTTCCCTCGAGCGCGCCGCGTGCACGCGAAGTCACGATCGCCAGGGTCACGCCGGGCCGGAGCCGCAGTGGCGCATCGCCGAGCACGGCGCGCGCCAGGCGCCGGCACGCGCGCGCGACGTCGTCCGGTGTCGGCTTGCGGTCGTAGTTCTGGTCGTGGACGTAGCTGTACCGCAGCCGCTCGAGCGCGGCGACCGGGTCCGGTTGTGCAAGCGCCGCCATGCGCCATGCGCCGACCGACGCCCCGACGAGCTCGATCGGCGCGGTGTCCTTGAGCCACTCGCGATACAACAACTGGTCGAGCGGAATCAGCGCGAGCCCTTTCGGGCCGCCGGCCGCGGCCGGGATGCACGCGACGTCCGCCGGGACGACGCCATTGGCGCGGACGTGCTCCGCGGCGCCGGGTCCGGCGAGCAGTTCGATTACGGCTTCGCGTCGATTCACTCGGCTCACAGCAGGTCGCGCAGGCGGTACCACAGCATACCGAGGACCAGCGCCGGAGTGCGCAGTGCGCGACCGCCCGGGAACACGCGGTGCGGAACGTGGCCGAACAGGTCGAATCGCTCGGCCTGACCCGCGACCGCATCCGCGGCAAGCCGCCCCGCCATGCCGGCCATTGCGATGCCGTGGCCCGAAAATCCCTGCAGGTAGAGCACGTTCGGCGCGATGCGCCCGAAGTCGGGCACGCGATTCATCGTGATGTCCACGTAGCCGCCCCAGACGTAGTCGAGCCGTGCGTCGGCGAGTTGCGGGAACACGCGCAGCATCCGCGCCCGCGTGGCATGGCCGGTATTGCGCGCGTCGATCCCGGAATAACTGACCCGCCCGCCGAAAAGCAGGCGGTGGTCGGCCGAGCACCGGAAATAGTCGAGCACGAAATTCACGTCGGCCACCGCGACGTTCTCGCGCACCAGTTCGCGGATGCGCGCCTCGCCGAGCGGCTGTGTCGAGACCACGTAGGTGCCGACCGGCATCACGCGCCAGTCGGCCACGGTGCGCACGCCGTCGAGGTAACCGCCGCGCGCGAAGATCACGTGATCGGCGTCGACGTGGCCTGCCGACGTCGACAGGCGCACGGTGCCGCCGTGCCGGACCGACCTCACTCGACTCGCTTCGAAGAGTCGCGCGCCGGCGGTCTCGGCGGCGCGTGCCAGGCCCAGGGTGTAGTTGAGCGGATGCAGGTGGCCGCTGCCGGGGTCGTACAGGCCCGCGCAGTACCGCCGCGTCGCGAGCAGCGCCTCGACGTCCGGGCGATCGAGCATGCGAGTGCCGGCGTAGCCGTAGCGCTCGCCGAGTTCGGCGTGCAACGCCTCGAGTTCCCGCCGCTGGCGCTCCTTGGTCGCGACGTGCAGGTGCCCCCAGTGCAGGTCGCAGTCGATCCGGTGCTCCTCCACCCGGTGACGCAGCAGCGCCAGCGCCTCGACGGACACGTCCCACATCAGTCGCGCCGCCTCGGGACCCACCTGGTCGACGACCACGTCCTGGCTCGCGCCGAACCCGAAGATGGCCTGCCCGCCGCTCCGACCCGAAGCGCCCCAGCCTACGCGCCGGGCTTCGAGCAGCACCACCCGGTAGCCACGCGAGGCGAGGTCCAGCGCGGCCGAGCAACCTGCGATGCCGCCTCCCACGACGCACACGTCCGCCCGCACCTGGCCGGCCAGTGCGGGTCGTGGCGGGGCGGGGTGTGCCGTGGCGGCATAATAGGAAGCGACGTGCTGCATGGGGCCCGACTGTAGCGTCGTCCGGCCCGCGCGGGTAATTGTGATTGGCACGGATCGCGGCAAGCGGCAAGCTTGGCAGCATGCAGGACTTCGATCTCCATGCGCCCTGGCCGTCCCAGGCCGACGCCGTGCCCGTGTCCAAGCGCGGCCGGGACCTGATCCGCGACCCGCTGCTCAACAAGGGCACGGCATTCCGCGCCGACGAGCGTGAGCGGTTCCGGCTGCACGGATTGCTGCCATCACGGCAGATCTCGATGGACCTGCAGGTGCAGCGCAACGTCGCCTCGATCGATCGCGCGGCGACTCCCCTCGACCAGTACCTCAGGTTGTCGGCCCTGCAGGATCGCAACGAGCACCTCTACCACCGCGTGCTCGCGGAGAACCTCGACCGGTTCATGCCGATCGTCTACACGCCGACGGTGGCCGAGGCGACGCGCAACTTCAGCCAGGTGTTCCGCCGCGCGCGGGGTGTGTGGCTGACACCGGATTTCCGCGGCCGGATGGCGCGTGTGCTGTCGGACGCGGCGGGCGACGAACCGGTGCGGCTGATCGTCGCGACCGACAACGAGTCCATCCTCGGCATCGGCGACCAGGGCGCCGGCGGCATGGCGATCTGC
>DAOMFD010000031.1:0-15664 GCA_035429605.1 Steroidobacteraceae bacterium
CCGGGTCGACGCGCAGCTTCGCGCAGAACGACTTGAACGCGTCCATCAGCGACGTGGACGGCGTGATCGGGTACCAGGGGCCGACCGTGGCGCCTGCATACACCGCCCCGAGGCCGGCCGCGGTGTTGCCGTCGATCATGATGTGGCCCTTGGTCTTGTCCATGCGCTCCACCCGCACCGGCAGCGGGCAGGGCAGGTTCTGCTTCGCCCAGTCGTAGCCGAGCTGCACCGCCTTCATGTTGGCGTCCACCAGCGCCTGCTTCTTCGCGTAGCTCTCGGTGAGCAGCTGGCGGATCACCTCGACGTCGATCTCGAGCAGCGCCGCGAGCACGCCGAGGTACATGACGTTCTTCATCAGGATGCGGTTGCGCACGCCGACGAAGTTCTCGTTGCAGAGGCGCGCCAGCGGCACGCCGAGCACGGTGATGTCCTCGCGCGTGAGCACCGTCGGCCGCGGCCAGGTCGAGTCGTAGATCAGGAAGCCGCCGGGGGATACCTCGCGGACGTCCTTGTGGTAGGTCTCCGCGTTCATGGCCACCATGAGATCCACCCGGCCCGAGCGCGCCACGTAGCCATCCTTCGTCACCCGGATCTCGTACCACGTGGGCAGGCCCTGGATGTTGGACGGGAAGTAGTTCTTCCCCATCACGGGCACGCCCATGCGGAAGATGGACTTCATCAGCAGCGTGTTGGCACTGCCGGAGCCGGTGCCGTTCACGTTGGCGAGCTTGATGACGAAGTCGTTTACGCGGTCTGGCGCTTTTGCGGGCTGGGCCATGTGTGGTCGTTGGCGTGGGGCAGGTTGATCTTCGACTTCTGCATGTCCCAGGCTGCCGTCGGGCAGCGCTCGGCGCACAGTCCGCAGTGCACGCAGAGGTCCTCGTCCTTGACCATGACCCGGCCGGTCTGCTTGAGCGGCTCGGACACGTACAGCGGCTCGTCGGGATTGCGGCGCGGAGCTTTCAGGCGAGTCTGCAGCTCCTGCTCCTCGCCGTCGCGGGTGATGGTCAGGCAGTCGGTCGGGCAGATGTCGATGCAGGCGTCACACTCGATGCAGAGCTTCGCCTCGAACACCGTCTGCACGTCGCAGTTCAGGCAGCGCTGCACCTCGGCCGCCGTCTGCTCGGGATCGAAGCCGAGCTCGACCTCGATCGAGATCTTCTTGAAGCGCTCCTTCAGGCTCACGTGCGGCACGAGCCGGCGCTCGACCGGGTTGTAGTCGTTCTTGTACGACCACTCGTGCAGGCCCATCTTGCGCGAGGACAGGTTCATCGTTGGCGGCAGTCGGTTCGTCACCGGCTGGCCAGCGCAGAAGTTGTGGATCGAGATCGCGGCCTGGTGGCCGTGCTCGACCGCCCAGATGATGTTCTTCGGGCCGAAGGCCGCGTCGCCGCCGAAGTAGACGTCGGGGCGGGTGGACTGGAAGGTCACCTTGTCCACCACCGGCACGTGCCACTTGTCGAACTGGATCCCGAGGTCGTCCTCGATCCAGGGGAACGCGTTCTCCTGCCCGATCGCGAGGATCACGTCGTCGGCCGGGAAGAAGGCTTCGCCGACGACACGCTCGCCGACGATGCGGCCGCGCGCGTCGAAATCGTATTCCATCCTGTCGAACAGCATGCCGGCAAGCCGCCCGTTCTCGACGACGAAGCTCTTCGGCGCGTGGTTCACCACGATCTCGACGGCCTCGGCCTCGGCATCCTCGAGTTCCCACTCGGAGGCCTTGAAGAACTGGCGCGGCTTGCGCGCCATCACCTTCACGTCCTGCGCGCCGAGGCGCAGCGAGGAGCGGCAGCAATCCATCGCCGTGTTGCCGACGCCGATGATCAGCACGCGTTCGCCGATCTTCTCGACGTGCTTGAAGGCCACCGACTCGAGCCAGTCGATGCCGATGTGGATGTTCGCGTCGCCCTCCGTGCGCCCGGCGAGCTTGAGCTCCTTGCCCTTCGGCGCGCCGGAGCCCACGAACACCGCGTCGAATCCGCCCGTGGCCAGCAGCTTCTTCAGGCTGTCCACGCGCGAGTTGTAGCGGATCTCCGCGCCCATCTGCGTGATGTAGCCGATCTCCTCGGCGAGCACGGCCTCCGGCAGGCGGAACGCCGGGATGTTGGTGCGCATCAGGCCGCCCGGCTTGTCCCACTGCTCGAGGATGACCACCTCGTAGCCGAGCGGCAGGAGGTCGTTGGCCACCGTGAGCGAGGCGGGACCCGCACCGATGCACGCGACGCGCTTGCCGTTGCCCTGCCTCGGGACCACCGGCAGCCGCTCCACGATGTCGTCCTTGTGGTCCGCGGCCACGCGCTTGAGGCGGCAGATCGCGACGGGTTTCTCCTCGACGCGGCCGCGCCGGCAGGCAGGCTCGCACGGCCGGTCGCAGACCCGGCCGAGGATGCCCGGGAACACGTTCGATTCCCGGTTCACCATGTAGGCGTCCGAGAAGCGGCCGAGGGCGATCAGGCGGATGTACTCGGGGACGTCGGTGTGCGCCGGGCAGGCCCACTGGCAGTCCACGACCCGGTGGAAATAGTCCGGGTTCGACGTGTCGGTCGGTTGCACGAGCGGTGGCGCCCAAAAGTCAGGGAGAGGTGCGGCAGCTTAGCGGTTTTGAGGGGGGGTGCAACCCGCCGCCGGCGGCCATTGTTGCGACGCAGCGGCCGGTCGCCGGGCCGGGTGTCCCGACCTGTTGCCCGGCGAGGGGTGGCAATTCGGTTAAATCTTGCGCCGTCGTCGAGCCGATGGGGTTACCTTGTGACGCAATTCAGGAAATCGGGTCCGCAAGCCGGCGGTGATCGGCAGCGGAACGGGACGGGTAAGGTCGCGCCGGTTTCGGCCGGCGGAGGGGGCGGGGATGAAGGGCGCAGCCTGGATGGGTCTGCTTGCGGCCTGGCCGCTCGCGTGCGCGGCCGGCGAGTCGCGGACGACATTCCTGGTAACGGCGCAGGTGACGCCGCGCGTGAGCCTCGAGACGCTGAGCGAACCAGCACAATTCGCCGTCAGCGAAGCGGATGCCGCGCGCGGTTACGTGGACGTCACGGCGACCTACCAGGTGCGGAACAACGATCCCGCGGGCTACGTACTGCGCCTCGAACCGCGCGTCGGGTACGCATCCGGGGTCGTCGTAACTGGCATTGCCGCCCCGGTCACGCTGTTCGACGAGACCGTGGAGGTGATCGCACCTGCAGCACTCTCGACCCGGATGCTGACGCTGACCTTTCGTGTGGCGCTGCCCCTGGCTGCCGGCGCAGGGGACTACCCGCTGCCGCTGCGCATTTCCGCAGCGACGCTCTAGCTAGAACGTCAGCGTGACGACGATCGGATCGGAGTAGCTGCCGGGATCCACCGGCTGCGACGCGGGGACGCGCCCGTACACCGTGTGCGTCCCGGTGCGCGTGCGATTGCCCACGCCGGGGCCCACGGTGAAGGAGCCGCTGAAGATCGACGTTCCACCGGTGCCGTCGCCGAGCACGACCGAGCGCGCCGCGTCCCTGTAGAGGTTGTAGTTCAGCGACAGCGTTCCGGCGCGCATCTGCCGCTGGGAGTAGCTGTTGCTGCTGCCTCTGGAAAACCGGACCGAGTAGGCGATGCCCGTCGCGCCGCCGCCGGTGTAGGTGCAGGTCACGTTGACGGTGCCGGTGGAATCGTCCGCAGCCGAGATCGTCGGGTCGTAGGTGCCGAAGGCGACTCCGGTCACCGTGACGCTGCAGTCCGCGGCGGCGTGGGCACGCAAGGGAATGAAGATCGCAAGGCATGCAAGGACTGCGATCAGCGCCGTCCACGCGACGGCGAGTGCCCGCCGCCCGCGTCGCCGGGCCGCGAGAAAGTCGTTGATGGGCATCAACGGCACGGCACGTCTCCGAGGTCCGGCACGGGACCGCCGTTCGACGGTCGCACGAAGTCCGCAGCGCACTTGCCGTCTCTCCAGGTCACGGCTGCGTGCGCGTTCGTCGCGATGCCGCTCACGTACACGAGTCCGTCGAGGCCCACGGGGAATGGCTTGCCCTCGAGCATCACGGTCGCACCGGCCGGGACCGGCTGGCCATCGGCCTGCAGGAGCCGCATCGTCATCGAGTCGGCGCGGCTCACCGGGAACGCGACCGACACGCCGCTGCGGTAGGCCGGCGTCACCGTCATGGTCGGCGAGGAAATCGTCGCGTCCATCGGCAGCTCGCGCGGGTCGATGCTCACCTGGTTCGTCTGGTACGGCAACAGGTTGTCGAGCAACACGCGGCCCTTGGCGTCGGTCCGACCCACCGGCTGGTTGTCGAGGTACACCTGCATTCCCGCGTAATCCGCCACCTTGACCATGGCGAAACTCTGGTCGAGGCGCTGCGAGGGCATCACACCCAGGCCCGAGATCGCCACGCCGCCGACCGCGCCGATCCGCGTCCCGTCCTGGCCGTTGGCGCGCGCGTAGTCGGCGCTGACGAGGCCCGCGTGGCCTTGATACGCGTAGCCGAGGTGGTAGTCGTCGTTGGTGGAGAGCGTGGCGACGTAACCGGAGCCGGACCCGACCGGCAGATTCTGCTGCACGGACGCAACGGCCGAGAAGCCTTCCTGCGAGCCGCCACCGCCGGAGTTCTGCTGCAGCGTGGCGCTGGCCGAGCCGCGCTCGCCGAACGGCATGGTCCAGGTGAGCAGGAAGTCCGTGCCGGAGTCGGCGGAGTCGTAATGGCTTGCGAAGAGATTCAGCGAGCCCAAGGCGCCAAGCGTCAGCGAATAGCCGAGGCCGAGCGTCTGCGCGCCGGGGCCGTTCCAGTTCTCCTGGCGACCGTAGGCGAGCTGCAGGCTGCCGTAGCCCCCGAGGTTGAGTCCGACTCCGCCGAATGTTCGGCTGCGCGGGCGCGTCCCGGAGGTATTGCTGCCGAGCTGCGAGAATGACTCCGACGCATAGAGCATGCGCGCGTAGAGGCTCAGGACGGGGCCGCTGTGCTCGAAGCCGAGGCCGGTGAGCCAGCCGAGCCCGTCACCGCTGCCACCCACGGCCGCCGTCCCGCTCACGATCCCGAGGTTCCCGACCTGCAGTGCAGCACCGGCGCCACCGGCCGCCGTGCCGTCGGATTGACCTTCTGCGTGCACCTCGGCGGTGAGGCGATCGTTGATGCCGTGGCGGTACGTCGCGGCGCCGACCACGTCGCCGTAGTCGTTGCTCTTCACGGCGTAATCCTGGCGGATCGCGCCTGCCTCGACCGAGTACTCGGAGAGCCCCGCGCGCAGCAACGCGTTGCCTGCGTAATAGGGTTGCGCGATGACCTGCTGGCGGCCGAGTGCGTCCGTGACGACGACCTGCATCTGGCCCGCGCCATTCACGGCCGGCACGCCCTCGATCTGGAACGGGCCGGGCTGCACGTCCTGGCTCGCGACGGGGTTGCCGTTCACGAAGACCTCGACCGTGGAGGGCAGCACCGCGTCCCCGGTGGCGGACAGCAGCGGGGTCGTGACGAACGTCGGCTGCGTGCTGAAATTCGTGCCGTACTGCACGCCGGCGAAGCGTGCCGCACGGCCCCAGCTGCCGCTCGAGGAAACGGCATCGCCGACGCGCAGCGTCGTCATGCGGTCCGGAAAGTCGCGCGTCCACGTCGTGTCGAGGCGCGCCGCGCCCGGCAGGTCCTCGCCGGTGCGCGCGACGGCGGATGCGGTGAGGACGCCCTGCGAGCCGAAGACGCCGGCCTCCAGGTAGCCGCCGCCGCTCGCATGGCCGTCGACGCGCTCGGCCGAGACGTCGTAGTTCACGAATCCGCCCGACTGCGCCTGCGCGGCACGCGGCGTGTCGGCGGAAGCGAGCACGCTCGTCGAAGGCACGAATGCCTGCGCCGGGACATTCACGTCCACGCTCTGCGTCGTGTCGTCGAAGCTGACGGTGGCGCCGATCTCCGAGTCGATGCGGTAGTAGCGCTCGCCGTTGACCGTCAGCGCACCGTGGGCGGGCGGCTTGAGGCGCAGTGACTTGAGGTCCTCGGCGCGCACCAGCAGCGTGCCGTCCAGGCCGCGGCGCACGACGAGCGGCTCGGGCATGCGCTCGCCGTTCAGCGTGATCTCGATGATCGATTCGCCATAGGCCTCCGGTGCGGGGGCGGCGTGCGCGGCGCTGCCCGCGAGGGCGAGCGCGACGGCGACCGCGAGCCGGAGGCGCATGGGGCTACCGTCCGACGGTCAGCTCCGCGTCGACCTCGCCCCGCTCGGTGTTGGCCTTCAACCTGTAGCGGTCCGCGGCGGCGGTGCTGCCGTTCTTGTCGTTTTCGTTCCTGATCGTCCACGACCGGGACACGCCCGGCAGGACGTAGGCCGCCACGGACTGCTGCAGCGTCGCTGCATCGCCCGAGAGCGGCGTGAGTGTGACGTTCAATATCTTCGCGTGCGTTTCGCCGTCGTTCCTCGCGCCGAGCACGACCGCTCCGTCGGCGCCGCGGGCGGCCGACCAGTCGAGCTGCGCAGGCGAGGGCGAGTTCGCGGCGACGAACACCGGCAGGCTCAGCTTGAGCGCCACGGTCAGGCCGGTGAAATCGGGGGCCGCCTGGGGCGGAACTTCCTGCAGCGTGAGCCGGTAAGCGAGCTCGCGCCGTGGATCGGCGTCCCGCCTGAGCGCCACGCGCACGAGCTGGGACCCATTCGGCGGAATCGTGAACACGGCCGGCGACACCAGCAGGTCCTTCGTGGCCTCGAGGTGATCCTCACCGTCCGGCTGCGACCACGCGAAGGTCGAGGCCTGCACGATCACCGGTGCGGCGTCCATGTTGCGCACCGTGATCGCCGCCGTCGTCGCCTGCTGCGAGAGCTCGGCCCGGAGCGGCGAGATGGAGAATGATCCTGCCGACGCCGGCGGCAGCCCGAAGGCTGCCGCCGACGCGAGGACGCTGATGATTGCAGCGTAACGGAGCATCGCGGACGGTCAGTAGTCGACCGAAACCGTGATGACGTCGGAGTACGATCCGACCGGCGCCGTCTGGTTCACCGCATTGTCCGGCAGCGTGCCGTACACGGTGTAATCGACGTTGCCGGCGTTCGACAGCCCCGTGCCCGTGGCTCCCTGGACGCCCGTGCTGCCCGTGCCGTCGCCCCACACGACCAGGTTGGCAGCGGTCGTGTACAGGTTGTACTGCAGCGAGTGGGATGCGCCGTCCGACATCAGGCGCGGGGCAAAGCTGCCGCCGTTACCAGCGCTCAGCTTCACCGTATAGCCCGTGCCGTTCGTGCAGCGCACGCCGACGGTGGAGGTGCCCGTAAGCTGTGCGACGCCCGTGTACGCGCCGAAGCCGAGGTTGGTGGTCGAAATGAGGCAGTTCGATGCCACGTTCGCGCTCACGTTGAAGGTGGTCGTCTTGGTCGCGGCCTGCGCACCGCCGGCAAGCGCCAGCAGTACTGCGGCTGCGACCGGTGCGATCGAATGTCTACGCATGTTGCATCCTCTGTGTGATGGTTGGGTCTTCTGCGCCCCTTCCTCCTCGCTGCCGGCGTGCCGGTGGACGATGACGAGTCCGGGACTCAACGATTCCTTCGCGAGACGCAGGGTTTCTTCAGGCCCTTCGGCGCACTCCGGCTTCGCTTGCCGGAATTGTTTTTTGTGCCCGCGCAGGCATGCGTGACGGGGCTCGCGGTTCCTTATGTCAACCGTCGTAACCGGGGGCGCAAGCCCGGCGAAGTCGGAAGCGCGTCACATTTTCCGGGCCATGGCGCCGCCCGGCGAGGCCGGCCGATTGGCGGGCCCGGTCAGTCGGTGGCGGTCCCCAGGCGGAATGCGGGATTGCCGTAGTGGACGTAATCGGCCCAGTCGATGGAGCCAGCCGCCTTCACCCTGCGTCTGGATTCCAGAACGGCATCTCCCAGTGACGCACCGTCGAGCAAACGTTCATAGAGGCAGCCCGCGAAGACGAGCGCCGCGTCATCGCCGACGGGCCAGTGAGTGCCGAGGAAATTCGCTACCCCGCCGTCGAGGACGGCCTCTGCGACACCGTGCGCGCGACTCGCGTCCGCCAGTCGGCGGCGCCAATCGGGCAACCCCTTGCGCACGCGTGCCGCTTCGCACGCGTTGAAGAACACGAGTGCCGGCAGGCCCGCAAGCCGCGCAAGATCGACGCCGCGCAGGATCTCGCCGTCTGCGCACACGAGGCCGCTGCGCCCGGGGCTGTCCGCTGCGAAGAAACCATGTCCTGCGAAATGCAGCGCGTCGTACCGGCCGGAGCCCGTCTCCGCCAGCACGCGGGCGAGCGACGCGTCCGCACCTTCCAGGCAGTCCGCCTGGACTCCGCCGCGCAGCAACTCGTCACGCAGCGCCGCGCCCTCGCGTGCGGCGCCGGGCAGGTCGAGCGTCGGGTTCACGACCATGAGCACGCGCGGGCGGCCTTCCTGCGGGGAATCCTCGCGCCAGCGGGCGACGGTCAGGTCGTCGCTCTGGTACCGGCGGCTGAGTCCGCCCTCGAGCGCCGGATGCACGCCGTCGACACACAGCGTCTCCCACGGGACGCGCGACGCTTCACGGTCGTGCACGATCACGAGCGGCCGACGGGACATCGACGCGAGCCCGTCGCGCACCGTGTCGGCGAGCAGCCGGCTCGCGAGCGCCTCGCCGTAGCCAGCCATGTCCTCGTTGGTCAGGTGGTCCGGCCCAGCACGCGCCAGCGTCGCGCGCAGCGACGCTGCGCCGACGTGCATCGTGCCGCTCAGCACTGCGGCCTTGGCGCCGGCCGTCAGCAACGACGTCGAGCACTCGTACGCTCCGCGGCCACTCTCGCGCAGGGATGCCAGCAGGTACACCGGGTCGGCGGCAGCCTGTGCCCTGGCGTCACGCGTCGGCAGCCCGGGCGACGGCGCGAACGCGGTCTCGTCCGTGACGACCGAAAAGTCGTCACCGGCCGCTCGCGCGACGGCTCGCGGCAGCGCCTTGCGCAGCGACACATATCGTCGCGGGTCGACCTCGCAGATCGTGATGCGTCGTATGATCCGGTCGCCGTCCGCGGCGCGCAGGGCGGCGAAGATCCCCGAGAGCTGGCGCTCGAGTGCCGTCGCGACCGGGACGCCCGATCCCGTGCCGAACAGCACCGTCGCGAAATCCGGCGTCCGCGCGCGGACCAGGGTACGCACGGCATTCTCGGCCGCGAATGCGTGCTCCTCGACGCTGAAGCCGCTGAAATCGCCGAGGCCGGCGAACAGCACGTACTCGGCGAGCAGCGGGCTGCGCGCGCAGGGGAGGACGAAGGTCTCGCCGAGGCGTCCCGAGATCATGCGACGCAGGGTGAACTCGCGGACAGTGCCATCGAGGCGCGCGTCCACCGCGGCTGCCGCACCGGATGGGTCGACGTTGCGGAACACGCCGAGCACCAGCGCGCGGGCATTGGCGTCCACGATGCTGCCGTTCGCGAGACGCACCTCGAGGACGCGCTTCGAGGGTGCGACGATCGCGTCGCCACGGGTGGCTGTCGGCGCGCGGAGCGACCGCTTCGACACCGCGCCGTGGAACTCCGGGGATACGACGGGTTCGAGCAGCCGGCGCCGGGCGTCCGCGGACAGGTCCTGCCAGTGGACCTTGTGCGGCGCGACCCGCCGCAGGGTCGCTTCGTGGATGATCCGCGGCCGCCTCGCCTTCACGCGGCGAGTCGCGGACGGCAGGCGATCGGTGCGGCCGGTGCGCAGCAGGTCCACCACCGCGGCGATCACGCGCCCGTTGTTGGGCAGGCCGCCGTGCTTCTCCGACACGAACCACGCGGCCGCACCTGGAATCTCGGCCAGCACACGCGGCACCGTGCCGTCGCCGTCGGTATCGACGCGGAAGCGGAACGAACCCTTGCGCAGTTCGGCCCCGACGACGGTCTCCTGCCGCACGCCGACGATGTGCAGGCACCTCGCGTCCGCGCCGGGCCAGCGCTTGCGCGCGGCCTCGGCAGCAGCGGCGAGTTGCGGGTCCGGGCGCAGCGCGTCGCGCGGCCAGTTCCCCAGGTCGAACAGGTCTGCGCCGCCGGCCAGTCGGGGGTCGGGCAGCAATTCGTGCAGCGCCGGCAGCGTGCGGAAGACGAGTCTCGCGAGTTCCTCGGCATCGTGCCGGAGATCGAGCGCGGCGAGCTTGCGCACCGTGGTGTAGACCGCGCGCAGCGCGAGCACCGGCGCGAACGAACCCGCATTTGGCGCGCCGAGCTGCACCACGCGTGCGATGCGGCCGGTATTCGCGCCGAGCGCCGCCCGTGCCACGAGGCCGCCCATGCTGTGGCCCACGAGCATGGCGTCCTCGGCGCCGTCGGCCGCGATGCGCTCTTCGAGTTCGGTCGCGAGAACCGCGACGCTGCGTCGCCAGTCGTAGGCATGCAAGCGCGAATCGAACCCGGCGATGCGCAGCGACAGCTTGAGCTTGAGCGCGTTGAGCAGCATGGCGCCGAGCGCCGTGAGGCGTGCGCCACGCGGCAGGGCGAGCCGGGTCAGGTGGCCCGCGGCGATTTCGATTGGGTCGAGCCAGAGGACGTCGTCGAGCAGGCGGCCACGCGTGCCGATGCGCGAGCCCATGAGGCCGGGCAGCACGTACACGACGCGGCCCGCTCGCAGCCGCGTCGCGCTGGCCTTCCGGGCGAGCGCGGAGAGCTCGCGATAGCCCTGCGGCCCGAACAGCGCGACGAGCTCGGCGCGGCGCTCGCCGCTGGCGAGCAGGCGCTCGATCTCCTCGTCGTGCAGCCGATGCAGGGGCAGTGGCGCGCGCTGGTCCATGGCCCGTGCGCCAGCCGGGTCGTCAGTGATGCACGGGGGCCGCGGGCCCGGCGTCCCCGGCGGGGCGAATCATGACGGACACCGTCTGCCTGCCGGATTTCGCGAACTCGAGCGTCAGCGGGAATGATTGCCCCGCGACGAGCGCCTTCGTGAGTCCCATGAGCATGACGTGCAGGCCGCCGGGGGCAAGCACCACGCGCTTGCCAGGCGGGACGTCGATGCCGTCCACCGCTCGCATCGTCGCCATGCCGCCTGCGTCGTCCATCGTGTGCAGGTGAGCCATCGCCGCCACCGGCGTGCTCACACCGACGAGCCGGTCCGCGGCGGCCCCTCCCGTGATCGTGAGGTAGGCGGCTCCGACGTCGAGGCCGGGTGGCGTGGCGCGGGCCCACGCGTCGGAAATCGTCGGCCCTGCCGCCCAGGCAAGCACGGGCAGCGTGGCGAGCAACAGGGCGGCGAGGCGTCCGGGTGTGCGGTCGATCATCGACTCGACTCCTCTTTCATCACGGCGCGTATCGAGTCGGCGACCGCCTCGATAGCGGGCGCGCGCGTCGTGGACTTGCGCCACACGGCCCCGATCGTACGCGCCGGCGCAGGCTTGACGAAGGACTTGAATCGCAGTCCGCGCGCAGGCCCGGCCTGAGATTCGGTCGCGAGCTGCGGCATGAGGGTGACGCCGTGACCCGCGGCGACCATCTGCCGCAGGGTCTCGAGGCTGGTCGCCCGGTAATCCTGGTCTTCGTGCACCTTGACGCGACTGCAGACTTCGAGCGCCTGGTCGCGCAGGCAGTGCCCGTCCTCGAGCAGCAGCAGCGTCTCGCCCTTGAGGTCGTCGAGCTTCACTCGATCGCGAGCGGCGAGCGGGTGCCCCGCCGGCACCGCGACCGTGAACGGCTCCTCGTACAGGGGCTGTGCCTCGAGGCCGTCGAGCGGCACGGGGAGCGCGAGGATCCCGAGGTCGAGCTCGCCGGAGCGCAGCTTCTCGAGCAGCGGTGCGGTCTGGTACTCGTACAGCATGAGCTTCAGGCGCGGCAGGTCGCGGCGCAGGCGCCGCGCGACGTGCGGCAGCAGGTACGGCCCGACCGTGGGGATGAGCGCGAGCTTGAGCGCGCCGGCCAGCGGGTCGCGATCGGTGCGCGTGAGTTCGACGATCGCGTCGGCCTCGAGCAGCAGGCGCCGTGCCCGCTCGACCACACGCGTGCCGGCTTCGGTGAGCGTCACCCGTCGCGGCTGGCGTTCGACGAGCGGCACGCCGAGGTACTCCTCGAGCTTGCGCAACTGCGCCGACAGCGTCGGCTGGCTCACGTGACAGCGCTGCGCAGCGCGCCCGAAGTGCCGTTCGTCGGCGAGCGCCACGAGGTAGCGGAAGTCGCGGAGATTCATGGCGTGATCATAGTCCGGGACCGCGATCGGTTTCCTCTATACTTTGCAGGTGACTCCGCGACGCCAGAGACTGTCTGCCGGTGTCGTCGTCGTGCGGCCGTCGGCCGAGGGATGGCGATTCCTGCTGCTGCGCGCATTCAATCACTGGGACTTTCCCAAGGGCATGGTCGAGGACGGCGAGGAGCCCCTTGCAGCGGCCGTGCGCGAGGTGCGCGAGGAAACCTGCATCGCGGACCTGGAATTCGCGTGGGGCGAGGGGTCCACCTCCACGGGTCCGTACAGCCGCGGCAAGGTCGCGCGCTATTACATCGCGAGCACGCAGACCGCCGAGGTCGATCTCGCGGTGAACCCGGAGATCGGGCGGCCGGAGCACACCGAGTACCGCTGGGTGAGCTTCGGCGAGGCGGGCCGACTGGTCTCGCCGCGCCTCAAGCCGGTGCTGCAGTGGGTGGCCCAGGTTCTCAACCTGCCGGCCGGCGAGTGAAAGGGCCGGCCGGTAGCGGACTCGTGTCCGGCGGTACGACGGAGAGACGGTCGATGATCCACAGACTGCTGATTGCCATGCTGCTGCTCGTAGCGTCCGGCGCGTCGATGGCGGCGTGCGTGGAACGCGACAATCCGCCGAGCGCGGCTGCACTCGAGAAGGCGGCGGTCCTCGACGTGATGGACAGTTACCTTGCCGCGGTCTCGTCGGGCAACCTCGCGGCGATGAAGCAGTTGCAGACACCGGAGGGCATGACCTATCGGGCGAAGTCGTCCGCCGACGGCAGCGTGGAGGTCGTGCCGCATCCGAATTCCTGGTGGGTGGATCCGGCCCGCAAGGAGGGTCACGCTCTGCGCGAAAGGTACTGGGCGCCGACCGTGCTCGTACGGGGCAGCATCGCCGTGGTCTGGGCGCCCTACGAGTTCTGGATCGACGGCAAGACCAGTCACTGCGGCATCGATTCGTTCGATTTCGTGAAGGTCGGCGGCCGCTGGCTGGTGGCGAACGCGATGTGGACGGTCGAGCCGGACTCGTGCCCGGACCTTCGGCCCAGGAGCCCGACGGAGTTGCGGCCGGCGGACTAGCGGCAGAGATCCTCGCGTCCAATACCGATGCGCGCGGCGAACCCGCAGCGCCACAATCAGCCATGCGCACGCGTACCGGCGCCGCGATGCTCTGTTCCCTCGGACTGACCGCATGCGGTGGTGGTGGTGGCGGCTCGGGCGGGGGCGGCGACCTGTATCCGCTATGGGTCGAGACCGACGTTGCCGTGGCCGACCTCGACGGGGACGGACGTCCCGACATCCTGACACTCGCCCAGTACGCGAGCAGCGACAAGGCACGGGAAGGACGGCTGATCGTGCACCTGCAGCGCACGCCTGGCGTGTTCACGACCGTCCAGACTGCGATCGTCGGCGTGTATCCCTGGCGCATGGCCGTGGCAGACATCGATGGTGACGGCGCGCTCGACGTGGCGGTGTCCGACGTGGACGGAGACAGGGGGGCCTGGCTCCTGGTGCAGGACCGGGCCAATCGCGGGCAGTTCCTGCCCGCGCGCGAGATTGCCGCCGGATTCAACGGCTACGACATCGCGGTGGCGGACCTGAACGGCGACACGCTGGCGGACATCGCCGTTACGTCCAGTGCCGCACGGCTGGCGATCCTGTATCAGGACCCGCTGCAGCCAGCAGCGTTCCAGCCTGCTGCGTCAATCACCGTTCAGGGCACCGCGACGACCGCCGTCACCACGGGCGACCTGGACGGCGACGGCCGCGCGGATCTTGCAATGAACGTCATCCAGTCCGCGAGCGGCGGCGCGGTGAACAGCGTCACCGGGATCAGCCTGCAGCAGGGTGACGGCAGCATGGGTCCCGTGACGACGCTCGCGCCGCAGCAAGGTATCAACGTCACCGGGATGACGATCGCCGACTACGACGGCGACGGGTTCACGGATGTGTTCGCGTACTTCACGCCGTCGTCGACGTCGTACCGGTCGAAGATGATGGTCCTGCTGCAGGGGCCGGTACCGGGAGCTTTCGCGGCGCCGGCGGACACCTCGATGGGTGACCTGAAAGGCGAGATGGACGCCGTGTTCGCCGACCTCGACGGCGACCAGCGGCCCGATGCCGCCGTGGTCGGTTTCTATCCGTCGGGCTCCCCGACGGAGGTGAAGGCGAACCTGCATCGCTTCACGCAGTCGGGCGCCGGCGCTTTTGCGCTGGTCTCGACGACCCCGCTGTCGATTGATGCAAGCTGCGTCACCGCAGGCGACCTCGATGGCGACGGCCTCAACGAACTCGTCGTGCTCGCGGACAAGGACCGTTTCCAGGTGCTGGACTGAGGCCCCTGCGCCGTCAGGGGCTGCGCAGCGCGGGAGGCAGGCCGCTGGTGGCGACGAAGTGCAGGTGGGCTCGCGCGTCCGGGCCGGCGACGGCTGCGAAGGTGGCGGGAGCGTCGCCGGGGAAGCCTCGCGGGTTCGGCGTGGCGATCACCAGTCGGAAGCGATTGAACCCGCGCGCATTACGCTCGGCGATGCCGGTCCGCGCGAGACTCTCGACGACCTCTGCTGCGGCACCCGCCTGCCCAGGCTCGAACACGTAGATCAGAAGCCGGTCACCGACCGTGAGGCGGACGTGGGCGATGCCGCCGTTCCGGGCGCCGACGCGTTCGACGGCCACCGCCCTGAACACGTCGTCCGGGCACTGGCAGCCCAGCGTCGTGCGCACGAATGCCACGATCGCCGGGTGCTCCGGGTGCTCGCCGGGGGGTGGATTCGAGGGGTGCACGGCTTCCATCAGGCCACGCGTCCCCTGTGACCGCCCCGCCGGAAGTCCTCCACGTTGGCGGCGAGCTCGTCGAGGCAGCGCTGGCGCGCCTCGCGCGCGGCCCAGGCGACATGCGGCGTGACGATAAGATTCGGGATGTCGCCCGCGAGCAGCGGATTGCCGTTCACCGGTGGCTCCTGCTCGAGTACGTCGATGGCCGCTCCACCGAGCCGGCCGGCGCGAAGCGCCTCGGCCAGCGCGACCGGATCCACGAGCGCGCCCCGCGCGGTGTTGATCAGCACCGCGTCCGACTTCATGCGGGCGAGTTCGCGGGCGCCAATCATGCCTTGGGTCGCCGGCGTGATCGGGCAATGGAGGCTCAGGACGTCGGCACGGGGTAGCAGGTCCTCGAGGTCGACGCGTCCCGCCTGTCGCTCACCGCCGGGACGATTCGCGACGACGACGTTCATCCCGAACGCCGCCGCCGCGTATGCGACGCCGCGGCCCAGTACGCCGAAGCCGACGATACCCATCGTGCGCCCGGTGAGTTCGCGAATGGGAAAGTCGAGCAGGCAGAACTGGTCGCCACGCTGCCACGCACCGGATCGCACGAGGGCGTCGTATTCGCGCAGCCGTTGCGTGAGCATGAGCAGCGTGCCGAACACGTGCTGCACGACCGAGGCCGTGCAGTAATCGCGCAGGTTGCACACCGCGATGCCGCGCTCGGCCGCGGCAACCAGGTCGATGTTGTTCGTGCCCGTTGCGGTGACCGCGATCAGCCTCAAGGCCGGCGTCGCCTCGATGATCTCGCGCGTGATCCGCAGCTTGTTGAGCAGCACGACCTCGCGGT
>DAOMFD010000032.1:0-11886 GCA_035429605.1 Steroidobacteraceae bacterium
ACGTCGGCGAGCATGCCGTTGGCGAGCAGGTGAGCCACGGCCCAGACCTGTGTCGCCGCCAGCATGGGATGCTTCACCGCATCCTTGATGCGTCCGGGCAGGTAGGCCGACAGCAGCAGGGGAAAGGCGGGCAGCATGACCACGAATGCGAGGTGGCGCATCCACGCGGTCGGCTGGTAGAGCACGACGGGTTCCTGCCGGGCGAGGCTGCAGCCGTGGACGAGCGCCACGAACGCCGCGAGCGAGACGATCGAGTAGATCCGCTTCCAGCGGAGCTCGCCGAGCCGTGCCGCCATCGAGTCGCGCCACGCGGGTGCGACGATCGACACCGAGTGGATGAAGAGGAATGCCGCGAGACCGACCACGAGCCAGGTCATGAGCCACGTCCCGCGACGAGTGGACCACGATCCAGCCGAGCCGGTATCACCTCGCCCGACGCGCCCGCGCCGCCCTGCAGCCAGCGGCGCACCGTCTCGGTCCAGCGCAACATGAGGTCCGCGGCAAAGTCGGAGAAGACGCGCACCTTCGCGGACTGGTGCCCGGCCGACGGATACACGAGCGAGATCGGCGGGCCGGGCACGATGAAGTCCTTGAGCACGAGCCTGAGTTCGCCGCGCGCCAGGTATTCCGCGGCGATGAGGTCGGCCGTGCGTGCGATCCCGAGACCGCTCGCCGCCGCGATCGTCGGCGCCTCGGCCGCGTTGAACTGCATCGCGAAGTGCAGCTTGAGCCGCTTGGAGGTGTACGGAGGCGGGAATTGCCAGTCGGGACTGCCGCCGCCCGGCGGCGTCACGCCCAGCAGCCGATGGTTGCGCAGGTCGTCGGGCGTGCGCGGCTCGCCGTGCTCGGCGAGATACGCCGGCGACGCGCAGGTGACGACGTTGACCTGGGCGATGCGTCGCGCGACCAGCCCGCTCTGCTTGAGCCCTCCGACACGCAAGGCGACGTCGACGCGATCTGCGACGACGTCGACCACGCGGTCGTTGAGACGCACGTCGAGTTCGATGGCGGGGTAGCGGCGGACGAACTCGGGCAGTGCCGGCAGCAGCAGGTAGCGACCGAAGGACACGGGCACGTCGACACGCAAGGGCCCCTGGGGCTTGGAGCGCGTGCCCCGCAGCGTCTCCTCCGCGTCGGCGATCTCGTCGAGGATGCGTCGCGCACGGCGCAGGTAGTCCGTTCCTTCGGCCGTGAGGCTGACCCGGCGCGTCGTGCGATTCAGCAGCCTTGCCCCGAGGTGCTTTTCGAGTGCCGCGACGTGGGCGCTCGCGGCGGCACGCGAGATGTCGAGTTCGTCCGAGGCCTGCGCGAATGATCCGCGCTCCGCGACCCGGGTGAAGACTCGCATGGCGACCAGTTGATCCACGGCTGGATTATTCAGCTATTCAGGATGGAGTGCAACGATTCATCCTGTTTATAAAACGATCTGCCGGGTCTATCGTTGCCTCCGACGATTACCAACGGAGGATCCAGCCATGACGAACCAGAACAACCTGCAGAACCGACTCCTCTCCGGCGCGATTGCGGCCCTGGCGGTGTCGATCCTGGTGGTCTTTGCCTCCCTGACACACACGGTCGCGGCCCTGGCCACCCATGTCTGAAAATGCCGGCCTACGAGGGTGGGATTGGTTGCTCAAATCCACCCTCGCTCCAGCCGAATAAAGGAAGCCTCTGAAAAGTATAATAAAAAAGCGTTGCAAAAATGTGACGCAAGTCGGATAAATTTGCTGCGACGCAGCATCCATCCGGTATAATGGCGCCGTCCCAGATGGACTGAGGCGGCGCCCGGCGGGCTGCCCAAGGCACCCCCGCCGGTCGAGGCCTCCAGTCAGATACAGGAGGCACCATGCACATCCAGGAACGCACCTACTCCGTGATCGCCATCGCGGCCCTCGCATTGGCCGCGAGCATCCCGGTCATCGTCCTGCTGGTTCGCGGGATCGCCGCGCTCAGGCTCGGCTGACCGGCTGCAGGGTGGGGGTGCCCGAAGTCCAGCTCGGCGCACCCCTGTCCCCGACCGACCACGGCCCCAGCCGTCCGCGCTCGCAATGGGCCGTTCCCGACGCCGGCGGGCATCCCGACCAGGTGACCTTCAACGATTGATCGAACTCGCAGGCAATACTCCCAGGGCGTCCGCGTGGAGGCTCTGCACGTACAGGTCACCCTCCCGTTCCGTCACGCCGCTCGTCTCCGGCAATCGGCCTGAAGGATCCTGCAGGTCCGCCACCACGCGGCCGTCCTCATCGAATGCAAGGACGTGCCCGTAGGCCGGCGGCACCGGCCACAGTGACTTCGGCAGTCGCAGGCTCATCGCACGCAGCCAGGGCCGGTCGGACAGCCGGTCGATGGTCTCACTGCGCGGCTTGGTCAGCCCGGTCCACAGGCGACCGTTGGTCCCGCGTGTCAGGTTGTCCGGGAAGCCCGGGAGGTTCGCCAGGACGACCATTGCCTGCGCATTCACCGGGTCGCGGGCGGCCGCCTTGGCGTCGAGCGCGTCCGCGTCCACGTCCACCTTCCAGATGCGGTACTCGCCCGTCTCCGCGATGAAGAGCTTCGCCTGGTCGCCCGACAATGCAACGCCGTTCGGAAAACAAAGTCCGTCGATGACCACCCGCACTTGCTGTGTGGCTGGCTGGTACTCGAGCACGCGGCCCGTGCACGAGTGCTCCATGACGTCGAGCAGCGCCGCGTCGAACGTGCCGAGGTCGACGGGTGAGAAGCGCCGCGTGGCGTCCGTGAAATACATGCGGCCGTTGTCGGCCACCACCACCGCGTCCGCATAGGATATGGGGTCCGACCCCACATGATCGGCGAGTACGGTGACGGAGCCGTCCGCGGCAGCCACGAGCAGGCCCTTCATCGCGTCGGCGATGACGAGGCGGCCATCCCGGTCGAAATCCATGCCCAGCGGGCGGCCGCCGGTATTCACGAACGTCTCGATGCCGGTGCCGTCGGGATTCATGCGCAGGACCGCGCCGGACAGCACCCCCGTGTACAGCTTGCCGTCGGGCCCGAAGACGATGTGCTCCGGACCGACTTCCGGCGCCACCGAGACGAGGCGCGCGTCGGCCAGGCGTTCGTTACGGGCGTAGGGACCGGTGAATCCTTCCGAGCGTGGCGCGTGCCAGGCCACGGGCTGGATCGGTACCGGGGAAAACAGCAGGTAGGCCGCGACCATCAGCGCTGCGACCACCAGCACGATCCGCACGGGTTTCATCGACCCCCCCTGTGTGGCACGCCACGAGTGCCAGCGACGATCTTACGCGCGCGCTTGCCTGCGCGGGAGTCGCGCCCATAGCATCGGGCGCATGGACGAACTGAGACTGAACCCTGCCTGGTATCGACCCGAGCACCTCGACTTCCGGGAGACCGTGCGCCGCTTCGTGGCGCGCGAGGTACTGCCGCACGTCTCGGACTGGGACGAAGCCGGGAGCTTTCCGCGCGAGCTGTACCGGCGCGCCGCGGAGATCGGGCTGCTGGGCCTGGGATTCCCCGAGGAGTACGGCGGGATCAGTGGTACCGATGTGTTTCATCGGCTGGTTGCGAGCATCGAGCTGGCGCAGTGCGGGTCCGGCGGGCTCGTCGCGTCGCTGATGTCGCACACGATCGGCAGCCCGCCGGTCGCCTTGCTCGGGACGCCCGAGCAGAAGGCGCGCGTCCTGCCCGCGGTCCTGTCGGGGGGGAAGATTGCGGCGCTCGCGATCACCGAACCGTCGGGCGGCTCCGACGTCGCGGCGTTGCGAACCAGCGCCGTGCGCGACGGCGACCACTATGTCGTGAACGGCGAGAAGACGTTCATCACGTCGGGCATGCGTGCCGATTACCTGACCGTCGCCGTGAGGACCAGCCCCGCCGGCAGCGGTGCCGGGGGGATTTCACTCCTGCTCGTCGAGGGCGACACGCCGGGACTGGAGCGGACTGCGCTGCGCAAGATGGGATGGTGGGCGTCCGACACGGCACACCTGCGCTTCACGGACTGCCGCGTCCCCGCGCGCAACCTGCTCGGGGCGGAGGGCGCGGGCTTTCGCTCGATCATGCAGAACTTCAATGCCGAGCGCTTCACGCTCGCGGCGGGCGCCGTCGGGTTCGCCTGGGTCTGCTACCAGGAGGCGCTGGAGTGGGCGCGCGAGCGCCGGACGTTCGGCCAGCGGCTCGCCGACCACCAGGTCGTGCGCCACCGCCTGGTCGACATGCTGTCGCGCATCGAAGCGGCGCGGACCATGCTGGAGGAGGCGGCCTGGCGCCTCGAGCACGCGCCGGCCGGCGACCCCGGGCTGGTGGCATCGTTGTGCATGCTGAAGAACGTCGCGACGCAGGCGATGCAGTACTGCGCCGACGCGGCCGTGCAGACCCTCGGCGGCATGGGTTACATGCGCGGCACGCATTCCGAGCGGATCTACCGGGAGGTCAAGGTCAACATGATCGGCGGCGGCACCGAGGAAATCATGAAGGAGCTGGCGGCGCGCCAGTTGGGGCTCTGAGCGCGGTGGCCGGGGCATGATGGACGCAGGGCCCGTCGTCACGTAACGTCACCACCAAACGCAGGCGAGCGGCATCGAGCCGCCGGTCACACAGGGGTCGAGAAATGAAGCAACTCTCCGGGATGGACCACGTGTTCCTGAAGCTGGAACACGGCAACCAGTTCATGCACGTCGCCGGGCTCGGCATCTACGACCCGTCGACGGCGCCCGGCGGCAAGGTGCGGTTCAAGGACATCCTGGCGTTCTTCGAGGCGCGTCTGGACTCCGCGCCGGTGTTCCGCCGGCGTCTCGTGAGCGTGCCGATGGACCTCGATCGCCCGTACTGGATCGAGGACGACGACGTGGACGTCGAGTTCCACGTGCGGCACGTCGCGCTGCCGCATCCGGGCGACTGGCGGCAGCTGTGCATCCAGGTGGCGCGCATCCATTCGCGTCCGCTCGATCGCAGCAAGCCGCTGTGGGAGGCGTACGTCATCGAGGGCCTCGACAACATTCCCGGCATCCCGCGCGGGAGCTTCGCGTTCTACACGAAGTTCCACCACGCGGCGATCGACGGGGAGGGCGGCACGGTCGTGTTGCAGGCCATCCACTCCTTCGCCCCGGACGAGGCCGTGCCCGACGACGTGCGGCGCACGCGCGTCCGCGACCGCGAGCCGACGCAGCTCGAGCTCTACACGCGCGCAATCGTCAACAACCTCCAGCGCGTGCCGAAGGCGGCGAGTTTCACGTTGCAGACGGCCCGGCGGCTGGTGGGTGCCGGGGCGGGGTACATGGGACAGGTCCGCGCGATGCTCCAGGAAGCGGGTCTACCGTCCGCCGAGACGGTGAAGTCCAGGCTGCGACGGCCGCCGGTGACGCGCTTCAGCGGCAAGGTCTCGCCGCACCGGGTCGTGGAACTCGTGGCACTGCCGATGGCCGACATCAAGCAGGTGCGGCAGAAGATCGAGGGCGCCACCATCAACGACGTCTTCATGACGACCGTCGGCGGCGCGCTCAATCGCTATCTTGCCGCGAAAGGCGAATTGCCGGACCGCACCATGACCGCGCAGGTGCCGATGACGCTGCGCGGCGAGAACAAGGGCGGCGACCAGGGTAACCAGGTCGGCGTGACCGTGATGCCGCTGCACACGGAGGTCGCCGACCCGATCGAACGCCTGCATGCGATCAAGCAGGGAGCGGCGAAGTCCAAGGCGCTCGTCGCGGTCGTGGGCAAGGACCTCGCGAAGAACCTCTATGACCTGCTGCCCGCCGTGGCGTCGGAGATCTTCACGACGCGGGTCATGCTGCCGACCATGAACATCGTCGTGTCCAACGTGCGCGGGCCGGACGTGCCCCTCTACATGGCCGGCGCGCAGATGGTCGCGTTCGCTCCGGTCAGCATCGCGATGAACGGGCTCGGCCTCAACGTCACCGGATTCAGCTATCACGGCACGCTGTGGATCTGCGCCGTCGCGTGCCGCGACATGATGCCCGACCCGGCTTTTTTCGCGGACTGCCTGCGCAAGAGCTTCGCGGACCTCGCGACGGCCGCGTCGCACGCGGGTCACGCCGCCAAGGGGGAGCCCAGGACGAAGACGGGGCGCGCACCCAAGGGCGCGCGCCCCGCTCGCAAGCGCTAGCCGACGCGGTCAGTTCGACGGCGTCGTCGCCGGCTTCGCCGCGTCCGCCTTCGCGGGCTCGGGGAAGCCGCGCTTGCGCATCAGCGCCCCCACGTCCGGGTCGCGGCCGCGGAACTGCCGGTAGGCGTCGGCCGGCTCGACCGTGTTGCCCTGCGACAGCAGCGCCTTGAGCTTCGCGGCCTGCGCCTTGTCCCAAGGCCCGCCATTCTCGAGGAAGGACTCCCACGCGTCGGCCGTGATCGTGTCGGACCACAGGTAGCTGTAGTAGCCGGCCGAATAGCCGTCACCCGAGAAGATGTGCAGGAACTGCGGCGTGCGGTGCCGCATCACGATCTCGCTGGGCATGTTGATCTCGGCGAGCGTCGCCTTCTCGAACTGGTCGGGATCGATCGGGCCCGAGCTCGCCGCGAGGTGCAGCTTCATGTCCACGATCGCACTCGACAGGTACTCGACCGTCTTGAATCCCTGGTTGAACTTCTCCGCCTTCTTGATCTTGGCGACGAGCTCGGGAGGGATGGGCTTGCCGGTCTGGTAGTTGAGCGCGTATCGATTGAGGATCTCCGGCGTCGAGAGCCAGTGCTCGAGCAGCTGCGACGGGAACTCGACGTAGTCGCGCGCGACGTTCGTGCCCGACAGCGTCGGGTAGCTCACGTTGGAGCTCAGCCCGTGCAGCGCGTGGCCGAACTCGTGGAACAGCGTCGTCGCGTCCTCCCAGCTCACCAGCACCGGCTCGCCCGGCTTGCCCTTCACGAAATTGGAGTTGTTCGAGACGATGGTGCGCACCTCGCCGTCGAAGCGCTCCTGGTTGCGGTACGCGTTCATCCACGCGCCCGACTGCTTGCCCTTGCGCGCGTACGGGTCCCAGTACCAGAGCCCGACGAGGCCGCCCTTGTCGTCCGTCACTTCCCAGACGCGGACGTCGGGGTAGTACACCGGCACCTTCTTCGGGTCCACGGGCGTGAACCTGAAGCCGAACAGTTCCCGCGCCATGTAGAACATCCCTTCGCGCAGGTTCTCGAGCTGCAGGTAGGGCGTGATCTGGGTCTCGTCGAGGTCGTACTTTTCCTTGCGGACCTTTTCCGCGTAGTAGCGGTAGTCCCAGGGCTCGATCTTGATGCCGGCGTGCTCCTTGTCGGCAACCGCCTGCATGTCGGCCACTTCCTCGTGCACGCGCGCGACCGCGGCGGGCCACACCGCCATCATCAGCCCCATCGCGCGTTCGGGGTTCTGCGCCATCGAGTCCTCGAGGCGCCACGCCGCGTGATTGGCGTACCCGAGCAGCTTCGCGCGCTCGTCGCGCAGCTTGAGGATCTGGGTGATGGTCGCGTTGTTGTCGGTGGCTCCGCCTTGGTCGCCGCGGCTCACGAACATGCGCCAGACCTTCTCGCGCAGCGCACGGTTGTCGGCATAGGTCAGGAATGGCTCGACACTCGAGCGGGTGTTGAGTACCGCCCACTGTCCCTTCTTGCCGCGCGATGCGGCCGCTTCCGCTTCCGCGTCGCGGATCGACGCCGGCAGGCCGGCGAGGTCCGCGGGCTTGTCGATGAGCACGACCCCGTTGTTCTCGTCGGCCAGCACGTTCTGGCTGAACTTCGTGTACAGGCCGGCCAGTTCCTGGTTGATGTCCGCCAGGCGCTTCTTCGCCGCCGCGTCGAGCTTGGCGCCGGCGCGGACGAAGTTCGTGTAGTACCACCAGGTCAGCCGCTGCTGCTCGGCGGTCAGTCCGGATTTCTCGCGAACCTCGTAGACCGCCTCGATGCGCTTGAAGAGCGCCTCGTTCTGGGTGATCTGGTCCTGGAACGCGGCGAGCTTCGGCGCCATTTCGCGCTCGACGGCCTGCACCGCGTCGTCGTTCATGGTCGACGTGTATACGTTGTAGATGGTGGCCGCGCGCGTGAGCGCCCGGCCGGTGCGCTCCAGCGCCGCGATCGTGTTTTCGAACGTCGGCGGGTTCGGGTTGGTCGCGATGAGGTCGACCTCCGCGAGATTGCGGTCCATCCCGACCTCGAGCGCGGGCCCGATCTCGTCCGTCCTGACCTTGTCGAACGGCGGCACGCCACCGTAGGGACCGGTCCACGGCGCGACGAGCGGCTGGGCGAGCTTGAGTTGCGCCTCGGTGGGCTGCGTGGCGGCCGAGGCGAAGGTGGCTGCGGCGAGCGTGGCCAGTCCGGCCCACGCTACGAGTTGCCTTGGGATCATGAATTTCCTCACTGGATCTGTGATTTGTCGTCGGGAGTGAATTACCTGCGCCGCCCGCCACCCATCGGCCGCGGAGCGGGCGTCGGGCGCGGCGCCGGCCGGGACATCCCGGTCGACGGGCGCGGTGTCGGTGCCGGGCGGGCGGCTGGCTGAGACGGGCGCTCCGCCGGGAGCTGGGTCGGCTTCCCCGGCAGCGTCGTCGGGCGATCCGGACGCTCGCCCGGCGGAACCTCGATCGGGCGGCCGTCGTCGTCGTACCAGCAGCACGGATAGCCCGGGTAGTAGTAGGGGTAGTAGCCGCCCGAGTAGTACCCGTAGCTCACGCCGACGCTCGCGTCGCCGCCGTACCCGCCGTAGCCGTCGTCCGATGCGCAACCCGCGGCGAGGGCGCACACGACCCCACCGACCGTCCACCGCAAGACGCGACCAGCGCTCACTGCCGCGCCTCCTGGGCGACCGGCGGCCACTCGGCGACCGCAAATGGCGCACCCGTCGGGTCCAGCATCACAGCCACGGTCGTGCCGTGCATCTTCGCCGGTTGCATGACGACCTTGCCTCCGGCAGCGCTCGCGCGCGCGACCGTGTCTCCGACGTCCTTGACCTGCACGTAGGGCAACCAGGTCGTCGGGACCTGGGCAGGCCGCGGCAGGATGCCGGCGCGCGCGTAGCCGCCGGACCAGAGCTGGAATCCGTCGCCTTCCCCGCGCGCCGCACCCGCCACGACTTCGTAAGGGCCGAGCCCCCGGTAGAAATCCGCCATCTTCGCCGCGTCGGCGGCCCACAACTCGGCCCACAGCCACTGGTCGTTGCCCGACAGGAAGTCGGCCGGATCGCCGGTCGCCGAGGTGATCACGCCGAAGATCCCGCCTTCGGGATCCATGAGCAGCGCCTCGGTGCCGCGTCCGCCGACCTTGCGCGGCGACACGACGACCTTGCCGCCGCCCCGCTCCACGAGGGCGGCGCTCGCCGCGACGTCGCCGACCGAGATGAACCCGACCCAGCGCGACGACGGGTATTTTTCGCGCTGGCGCGGGCGCACGTAGACCATCCCGCCGATGGGTGTCCCGCCCGACAGCACCAGCGTGTAGGTCTTGAAGTCGTCCTTCGGCCCGTAGGTCTCGAAGGTCCACCCGAAGACCTTGCCGTAAAACTGCGCGGCCGTGCCGACGTCGAGCGTCAGCAGTTCCACCCAGACGAAGCGGCCGGGGTCGTGGCGCTGCGTCGGCTCATCGGTGATGGGCGGCCAGTATCGCGCCGGCTCGGCCGCCCGGGTCGGCGCGCCGGCCAGCAGCCCCAGCAATGCAACCAATGCACCACCAATCCCAGGCGTGATGCGCATGCGGCTGGCTCCTTACTCGCGCCGATCGTGCCGGGCCCGGCACGGGCTGCAAAGTGTAATCAATTCGATCCAGCGGCGCTGCCGTCCCGACTGTCGGCGCGTGCCACGACGGCGGCAACCAGCGTGATTGCCGCGACCGCGCACAGGATGGCCAGCATCCGCGCGTAGGGCAGCCCCATCGCGGCCCGGTGGGCGGCGAGCACCCAGGCCGTCCGCAGCCATTCCGCGGCACCGAGGAACAACGCCACCTGCAGCACCCGTCGCGCCCAGGCGTCGTCGACGAGCGACAAGCCGATCAGGGCGATCGAGACGGCGACGAGCGGATACAGCCCCGCGCGCTGGAAATGCGCTGCGAGCAGCAGCAGCGCCACCGCGGGCAGCGCGACCCCGAGGACTCGCGACGTCCCCGGGGCGCTCACAAGCGCTCCCACATCAGGTCCGAGTCACGTGCGATCGCGGTGCGGACCATGTCGAGCAGCGGCACGGCGCGCTTCTGCAAGGTGATGACTGGCTCGCGCTCACGTTCGTCTTCATCGTCGCCCGATGGGGATTGCGTGGCCGGAGAGGGAGAGCCGCCGGAGGTCTCGAGCATGCGCACCAGTCGCGCGAGGGCATCGGGCAAGTCGGCGGCGAGGATCGCGCCAGGGACGGTGCCGGTGTGACCCATGCCGCGCAGCAGCGTCACCGCAGCATCGCCGTGCATCGTCAACTGCCCGATACGCGTGGAAAACCTGACGATCACGCCGCGCCGCCCCCGTGATTGGGATCGTGCGATCATAACGCTCGATTTCCGCGCATACGAGGCTTGTCGCATGGAGTTCCAGAACCTGGTTTGCGAGCGCAGGGACGGCGTGCTGGCCGTCACCCTCAACCGGCCGCAGAAACTGAACAGCCTGTCGCTGGGGCTGCTCAAGGACCTGAAGTCCTGCGCGGAGTCGATCCAGCGGGACCGCACCGTGCGCGCCGTGCTGCTGACCGGCGCCGGCCGCGGCTTCTGCGCCGGCGCGGACCTGACCGACCCGGACAGCATTCCCTCGGCGGGGCAGTCCATGGGCCAGTTGCTGGCGTCGCGCCTGCGCGATTACTACCACCCGGCGGCGCTCATGTGGTCGAACCTGCCGGTGCCGTTGGTGGTCGCATTGAATGGAGTGGCGGCCGGGGCCGGTGCTTCGCTGGCGCTCTTCGGCGACATCACGGTCGCGGCGCAATCCGCCACCCTCACGTTCGTGTTCGCACCAAAGCTCGGCCTCGTTCCGGACATGGGTGCGACCTACTTCCTCGCACGCAGGATCGGCGAGGCGCGCGCGCGGGAGGTGGCACTTAGCGGGCGCAAGATCGGGGCGGAGGAGGCTGCCAGGATCGGCCTGATCGCGGAGTGCGTGGACGACGCCCGGCTGCCGACGCGCGCGGAAGAGATCGCCCAGGCCCTGGCGTCGGGCCCTCGCGAGGCATTCGTCGGGGTGAGGCACCTGATGGCGATGGCCGCCCGTGCGGGGCTGGCCGAGCAGCTCGAGGCGGAGGCCGCTCTGCAGGCGAGGCTGGGCGACAGCCCCGACTTCGTCGAAGGCGTGACGGCGTTCCGGGAGAAGCGGGCGCCGCGCTTCGGTGCGGGCTGACGGCCCGCCAGCGGCGCGACCGGTCAGGAGCCGGTCTTGTCGGCCAGGCGGTTCCTGACGAAGAGCTTGGTGCGCAACGTCACGTCGCCGTTGTGCCGCTGGTGGGTCGCGATGTCGTAGGAGCTGAACGAGTCCTCGAGACTCACGTCGAGGCCGGGACCGCGCAGCCATCGGCCGCCGCCGAGCACCACGTGCACGCACTCGCGCCAGGTCTCCGGCGGGTCCTTGAGCGCGATGACGCCGTCGGCGCCGGCTGCGAGGGCCTCCATCATGACCATCGTGTCCGCTTCGCTCAGCACGGCGATGATCGGATGCGTCGGGAATTTCTCGGTGGCCAGCGCCAGCGAGTCCATGGTCCCGGTGCAGTCCACCAGCAGCCCTTCGCGCGCGCCGCGCTCGGGCGAGTCGGTCAGCTTCACGGCGCCGCCGAGGTAGGCCTCGAGCAGCTTGCGGAATGGCGCGTACCCGGAGTACACGCGGCACACCGGCGCGGCGTCGCGCCAGGGGTCCACGAGGGCCATCCCGTCTCGATTGTTCACGACCGGCTTGTCCATCGCTCGGCTCCGACTGTCATTGGTGGTGAATGTACCTGTCATTTGCCCGGCTCGACCGCAATATGTCGCTCCGATGTG
>DAOMFD010000032.1:11986-15489 GCA_035429605.1 Steroidobacteraceae bacterium
TGGTGAATGTACCTGTCATTTGCCCGGCTCGACCGCAATATGTCGCTCCGATGTGACGAATCTGCGGGCTCGTTCACAGCTTGCGATGCCGATTGGCTACGATGTGCGCCCGTGACCGCCTGGGGCGCAGAAGGCATGACTTCAGGATTCCTCGCGATGCGCAGGCATGCATTGCGCGACGTACGCCTGGTCGCTGCCGCGCTGCTTGCGTGCGCAGCGTTGCCGGTCGCCGCCGCGACTCCGGCCGCGACGGAGACCGCGCCGAAGCCGCGTACGATGGGCGAGATCCTCGATGCGTCGAAGCCTTCCGACTGGCGCCCGCTCGTTGCGGAGAACACGCTGTACGTGCAGCTCGACAGCGGGCGCGTGGTCATCGAGCTCGCCCCGGCATTCGCGCCGCTGCACGCCGCCAACATCCGCAAGCTGGTGCGTGCCGGCTATTTCGACGGCCTGCCCATCGTCCGTTCCCAGGACAACTACGTGGTCCAGTGGGGCGACCCGGACGGCAAGCGCAGCCTCGGGGACGCCAGCGGGACATTGCCGCCGGAATTCACCGTGGCGTGGACTCCCGCGCTGCCGTTCACCGTCCTGCCCGACGTGGACGGCTATGCGCCGCAGGTCGGCTTCTCCGACGGCTTTCCGGCGGGGCGCGACCCGAAGACGCGGCAGGCGTGGCTTGCGCACTGCTACGGCATGGTCGGCGTCGGTCGCGGCAATGAGCTGGACAGCGGCAACGGGTCCGAGCTGTACGTCGTCATCGGCAATGCGCCGCGACACCTCGATCGCAACATCGCGCTCGTGGGTCGGGTGGTCGAGGGCATGGAACTGCTGTCCACATTGCCACGAGGCAGCGGGCCGCTCGGGTTCTACGAGAAGCCCGAGCAGTACGTCCCCATTCGCAGCATCCGACTTGCCGCCGACGTTCCCGCCGCTGAACGGCCGAACCTCGAAGTCATTCGCACCGACACGGCGACCTTCGAGGCACTGGTCGAGAGCCGACGCAACCGTCGCGACGACTGGTACAAGGTGCCCGCCGGCTACGTCGAACTCTGCAACGTGCCGATCGTCGTGCGGTCCCGGCCCTGATTGCTGCGATGCAGCAGGATCGAGGCAGGCAAGCGGAACCCTATCGGGCCGGGCGGAGTCACATGCCGGGGCCCTGACGCGACGCCGCTTATGACATTGCGGATTGCCGCGGGGCCCCCATTGATGCAAGTTGTGGTCGTGGTGACGACAGGGGAAGGGACATGGATCGATTCTGGCTGAAGAACTATCCGCCCGGCGTGCCGGCGGACGTGGACGTCACGCAGTACTCGTCCCTCGTCCAGCTCATGGAGGAGGCATTCGCCAAGTTCGGCAAGCGGACGGCCTACGCGTACATGGACCGGTACTTCACGTTCGACGACGTAGACCGCCACTCGCGTGCACTCGCGGCCTGGCTGCAGGCGCGCGGGCTCGCGCGCGGCGCGCGCGTTGCGATCATGATGCCGAACGTCGTGCAGTACCCGATCGCGGTGGCCGCGATCCTGCGCGCGGGCTACGTGGTCGTGAACGTCAACCCGCTCTACACGCCGCGCGAACTCGAGCACCAGCTGAAGGATTCCGGTGCCGAGGCGATCGTGATCCTCGAGAACTTCGCGACGACGCTCGAGCAGGTCGTCGCGAAGACGTCGGTCAAGCACGTGGTCGTCGCCACGATGGGCGACATGCTCGGCTTCCCGAAGGGGCTGATCGTCAACTACGTCGTGCGCCGCGTGAAAAAGATGGTGCCGGCCTGGTCGTTGCCGGGTCACGTGCGGTTCACGGCGGCGCTCGACGCGGGCGCGCGGCTCAAGCTCGCACCGGTGCAGGCGACGCGCTCGGACATCGCATTCCTGCAGTACACCGGTGGCACCACCGGCGTGTCGAAGGGCGCGACGCTCACGCACGGCAACCTGGTCGCCAACGTGCTGCAGATGGAGGCGTGGGTCGAGCCGGCGCTCAAGGACACGAGTCGCGGGCCGGTGCCGGACCAGCTCGTCTACATCTGCGCGCTGCCGCTCTACCACGTGTTCGCGCTCACGGTGAACTGCCTCGGCGGCCTGCGGCTCGGCTCGATGAACGTGCTGATCGTGAACCCGCGCGACATGGCGGGCTTCGTCAAGGAAATCGCCAAGTACAAGTTCCACGTGATCCCGGGCGTGAACACGCTCTTCAACGGGCTCGCGGAAAACGCCGAGTTCCGCAAGCTCGACTTCTCGAGCCTCAGGATCGCCAACGGCGGCGGGATGGCCGTGCAGAAGGCCGTCTCCGACAAGTGGCTCGCGCTCACGGGGATTCCGATCATCGAAGGCTACGGCCTGTCGGAGACCTCGCCCGTCGCCACGACGAACCCGATCACGAGCCGGGAATGGAACGGGACGATCGGGCTGCCGGTGCCGAACACCGAGATCGCGATCCTCGACGACGCGGGACAGCCGGTGCCGCTCGGACAGCCCGGCGAAATCGCCATCCGCGGACCGCAGGTGATGGCGGGCTACTGGCAGCGTCCGGACGAGACCGCGAAGGTCATGACGCCCGACGGGTTCTTCAAGTCGGGCGACATCGGGATCATGGACGAGCGCGGCTACACGAAGATCGTGGACCGCAAGAAGGACATGATCATCGTGTCGGGGTTCAACGTATACCCGAACGAGATCGAGGCGGTGATCGCCACGCACCCGAAGGTGCTCGAATGCGCGGCGATCGGCGTCGCGGACGAGCGTTCCGGCGAGGCCGTCAAGGTCTTCATCGTGCGCAAGGACCCGTCGCTCACCGAGGCGGAGATCGCGGAGTTCTGCCGCGAGCAGCTGACCGGCTACAAGAAGCCGAAGTTCATCGAGTTCCGCACCGAGCTGCCGAAGACGAACGTCGGCAAGATCCTGCGGCGCGCGCTGCGCGAACCCGTGGTGAGCGAGGTGGCCAGGAGCGCCTGACGCGGCGGAGCCCGTAACGTCGACATGTGTGCCCCGGCGAACGCCGGGGCACCGTGTCGCACCGCCGCTCCGTGCCCCGGGCAGCCCGGCCCAATCGACGCGGCGAATCAGCGTCCCGCGATCTGGAACAAGGGATTGGCCTGGCGCGACGCCCGTCAGCCCAAGCGAGGTTGGCCGGTCACCTCCTCACCATTGTCGAGGTACGCGGTTCCGATCCAGCGCGTGGACCCGCCTGGGGGCCGCGCTGGTCGCTGAAGTAAGACAGCGTCCCGATCACCGTTCCGAATCGGGACGCCTTGCCCTCGAAGTTCACGTGATGGACGCCTCCGCTGGACCGGGGCGGGAACGGTTCCGACAGGCCAGGCCCCGGGGTGCTTCAGGGCCCGGTCGGGCAGCCACCGCGCGGGAATCGCCAGCGTCGAGCGATTGCCAACGTGGCCACGAAGCTGCCGAGCACGGCCGCCACGAGCGGGAATTCGATGATCAGCACTAGAGGCGTGAGCAGCATACGCGCCATGAAGCGCAGCGACTCGTGCCGAGCCACGACCG
>DAOMFD010000033.1:0-15202 GCA_035429605.1 Steroidobacteraceae bacterium
TCACGGGGCTCTACCTGCTCGACCAGCTGGCATTCCTGTTCGTGGGCGTGCCGCTCCTGCACCGCCTGCACCTGCTCGCGATCGGCGTGCTCACCCTGGCTGCACTCACGTGGATGCTGGCGCGTCGCAAGGGCCGCACGGCTGTCGCAGTGCCTCCGAAGCAACTCGCCTTCATCCGGGCGACGGCGTGGCTCGCGCTCGCGGGCCTCGTCGTCGCGCTCGGGGCAAACGTCATCGGCAACGTATCGCTGGCCGAGGCGCTCACCGGCGGCATTCTCGACACCGCGTATGTCGGCCTTGCGTTCTATGCCGGCGCCACGGTGCTGAATGCGATCCTGAAGCTGCTGCTGGCACGACGCGGCATGACCCGCTTCCGCGTCGTGACACGGCACACGGGTCCGCTGCTGCAGAGCCTCGCGCGCCTGGTGAATGTCGTCGCCTTTGCTGCGTGGGTGCTCGTCGTCCTGCACGAGTTCCGCGTGTATCGACCGGTACAGCAGTGGGCAGGCGCCGTGCTGACGTATCCGCTCGAGGCCGGCGAGATCTCGATCACGCTCGGCAGCGTGCTCATGTTCCTGGCTGCGGTCTGGCTGGCGGTGTGGCTCGCGCGGACGGTCCGCGTCGTGCTGCGCGACGAGGTCATGCCGAAGATGGACCTGCCGCGCGGCGTGGCCAACAGCGTTTCGACGCTCACCTACTACGGCATCATGACGATCGGCGTCGTGGTCGCGCTCGCGGCGGCCGGATTCCACATCAGCCAGCTGGCGTTCATCATCGGCGCGCTCGGCGTCGGCATCGGCTTCGGCCTGCAGAACGTGGTCAACAATTTCGTGTCGGGCCTGATCCTGATGTTCGAGCGGCCGATCCAGCCCGGCGACGTGGTCGAGGTCGGCGGTGTCTCGGGCAAGGTCCGCGAGATCGGCATGCGCGCCACCACGCTCGGCACGTTCGAGGGCGCGGACGTCGTCGTGCCGAATGGCGTGCTGCTCAACGAGAAGCTGGTCAACTGGACGCTGAGCGACACCGACCGGCGCATCGACGTGAACCTCGGCGTCGCGTACGGCAGCGAACCGCGACAGGTGCTCGAGCTGCTGATGAAGGTGGTCACCACGACGCCGGGGATCGCAACAGTTCCTGAGCCGACGGTGCTCTTTGCTGGATTCGGCGCGAGCTCGCTCGACTTCTCGATCCGTGCCTGGACCAACAACTTCGGCGACTGGGTCAAGATCCGCAGCGACCTGTCGGTGCGCGTGTACGACGCGCTCAAGGCGGCGGGCATCGAGATCCCGTTCCCGCAGCAGGACCTGCACCTGCGCAGCGTGTCGGATGCGGCGCGCAACCAACTCGCCGGCCTTGGCGGGACACCGTCCGGAGCCGGACCGGCGGGCTGATGCTGGTCGAGCCGGGACTGCTCAGCACGGGCGTCAGCCTCGCATGCGACGTGGTGGCCGCGGCCGTCGTCGCGATCGCCGCGCTGACCGCTCCGTGGCGCATCTGGCTCGAGGATCGCGAGCGCCAATGGGTGTGGCTCCTGAGTCTCGCGCTGCTCGTGGGGATCTGGTCGATGAAGGCCGGCATTACGCCCGGACTGTCCGTGCGATTCCTGCTCGTCACGGCGCTTACGCTGATGCACGGCTGGCAGCTCGCGGTGATCGGCGCGGTCCTCGTCCTGGGCGTGCTCGACTTCGCCGGGCAGGCATCCTGGGAAGACTTCGGCGCTAATCTCCTCTGCATGGCCATCGTGCCGGCCCTGGTGACGGCGTGGTTCCACGAGCTGGTCCACGCGCGCCTGCCGCACAACTATTTCATCTACTTCTTCGTCACCGTGTTCCTCGGTGCGGCCATCGCGTACAACCTCGCCGGCCTTGCGCGCATCGCGCTGCTCGTCATGAGCGGCTCGCTCGAGGCGGCCCACGCCGGGCCCGAGTACTTCGCCATCCTGCCGCTGATGAGCTTTGGCGAGGGGACTGTGAACGGCATGGTCATGGCGATGGCCGTGGTTTACCGGCCGAAGTGGGTGATGAGCTTCGACGACCGGCTGTACCTGCGGAAGCGACCCGGGACGGGCTAGGTCCCAAGGTCGGGCCGCCGGAAAATCGGCCTGGCGTCAGGTCCCGGTCTGGGCGAGCGGCGCGGGACCGGAGACCGGCGTGCCGATCGCATTCGCCACGGCCTCATCCACCCGCTCGACCCACACGAACTCGATCTCGCGCTTGACGCTTTCGGGGATGTCCTCGAGGTCCTTGCGGTTGCGCGCCGGCAGCAACACCTTGTGGATGCCCGCCCGATGCGCCGCGACGGTCTTCTCCTTGATCCCGCCCACCGGCAGTACCAGCCCGCGCAGGCTGATCTCGCCGGTCATCGCGACGTCGTTGCGCACAGTCCGGTTCGTAAGCAGGGAGACGAGGGCCGTGTACATCGCGACGCCTGCGCTCGGACCGTCCTTCGGGATCGCACCCGCCGGCACGTGCACGTGGATGTCGCTCTTTTCGAAGATCGCAGGATCGACGCCTAGCGACTCGGACTGTGACTTCACCAGCGACATCGCCGCCTGTGCGCTCTCCTTCATCACGTCGCCGAGCTGGCCGGTGAGGATCAGGGCGCCCTTGCCGGGGATTCGCGTCGCCTCGATGAACAGGATGTCGCCGCCGACAGGCGTCCACGCGAGGCCCGTCGCCACGCCCGGGACGCTCACGCGCATCGCGACCTCGTTCTCGAACTTCGGCGCGCCGAGGATCTCGGTCACGTCGGCCGCGTCGATGCGCACCGTGGCGGTCTTGCCCTCGGCGATGCGCACCGCGACGTTGCGCAGCACGGCACCGATCTCGCGCTCGAGGCTGCGGCAGCCGGCCTCACGTGTGTAGTCGCGGGCGATACTGCGCAGTGCATCGTCGGAAATGGCTGCCTGCTCGGGCTTGAGCCCGTTGGCCTCGAGCTGACGACGCACAAGGTAGCGGCGCGCGATCTCGACTTTCTCCTCCTCGGTGTAGCCCGTGAGCTCGATGATCTCCATGCGGTCGCGCAGCGGCCCCGGGATGGTGTCGAGCTGATTCGCCGTGGCGATGAACAGCACCTTCGACAGGTCGAACGGCACGCCGAGGTAGTTGTCGCGGAAGGTCGAGTTCTGCTCCGGGTCCAGCACCTCGAGCAGCGCGGACGCAGGATCGCCCTGGATGCCGCGCCCGAGCTTGTCGATCTCGTCGAGCATCAGCACCGGGTTGCGCGTGCCGGCCTTCTTCAGCGCCTGGGCGATGGTCCCCGGCAGGGCACCGATGTAGGTGCGCCGATGGCCGCGAATCTCTGCCTCGTCGTGCACGCCGCCGAGGCTCGTGCGCTGGAACTTGAGCCCGAGCGCGCGCGCGATGGACTGGCCCAGCGAGGTCTTGCCGACCCCCGGCGGACCGACGAAGCACAGGATCGGGCTGCGGCCCTGCGGATTGAGCTTGCGCACCGCGAGGTACTCGACGATGCGCTTCTTGATCCGGTCGAGGCCGTAGTGGTCGGCGTCGAGGATGCCGCGCGCCCGCTCGATGTCGATCGACTCCTCGTCGAGCTTCGACCACGGCATGGCGATGAGCGTGTCGAGGTAGGTGCGCGCCATCGAGTACTCGCCGCTCGCCTCGTTCATGCGCTCGAGGCGCTTCAGTTCCTTGCGCGCCTGCTCCTCGACGTCGGGCGGCATGCCCGCCTTGCCGATCGCCTCGCCGAGCTCGGCCGTCTCGCTCGCTTCGCCCTCGTCGCCGAGCTCCTTCTGGATCTGCCGCATCTGCTCGCGCAGCAGGATCTCGCGCTGCCGCTCGTCGATCGCCTCCTTGGTCTGCTGCTCGATCTGCCGCGAAAGCTTCAGCACCTCGACCCGGTGGGTGAGGTGGCCCGACACGGCCTCGAGCCGGTCGCGGACGTCGGTGGTCTCGAGCAACGCCTGCTTCTGCGCCGGCGTGACGTCGAGGAAGCTCGCGACCATGTCCGCGAGCGCGGAGGGGGACTCCATGGCCTGCACGGCATTGGCGAGCTCCGCCGGCGCCTGGGGCAGCAGCGAAATCGCCTCCACGGACTTCTGCTTCAGGAACAGCGTCCGCGCCTCGACCTCCGGGTGGTGCGCCCCGGAGTCGGGCAGGTACTCGACGCGAGCCACGAGGTAGGGGAATCCGGGGACGTGGTCGAGCACCCGGAACCGTCGCTCGCCCTGGCAGACGAGGTGATGGGTGCCGTCGGCGGCCGTCACGAAGCGGATGATGGCTGCGGCCGTGCCGATTCGGTTCAGGTCGTCGAACCCGGGATCCTCGGTCTCGGGGCTCTTCTGCAACAGGAACCCGACCTTGCTCTCGGTCCGCAGGGCTTCCTGCGCCCCGGCGACCGTCTTGTCGCGCTTGACCGCGACCGGCAGCACGACGCCCGGGAACAGCACGAGGTTGCGCACCGGCAGGACGATCAGCATGTCTTCGGGCAGGCCCGGGCCGCCCGGTGACACGCCCGGCTTGGTACGCTCGCTCTCGTTCGTGCTCATGTAATGCACCCCTGCCGGGACAGTGCCCGGGATCATGGACCCGACGTTGGGGGCGCAAGACGCAGTCTCAATGCCACGCGTCGGGCGGGTGCCAGGCCTGGAGTCGCACGGGTGCTTTCGGGCAGTCGCTCATTAAGCAGGTGTCGTTTATAAAGCTGGTCTCACTTGGTGAATTCATGGTCAGACAATTCAGATAAACTTTTTGGATGACATCCGCGATCCGCGACCGCTTCGGCCCCGAGTTCTACCGGCGGCACTACTTCGATCCACGCACGAGGGTCGTCACGCGGGCCGAAATGGCGCGGCGGGCCGAACTCGTCGCGGCCTTCGTGCGGCACGCGGAACTCGACGTCCGCTCGATCCTGGATGTCGGGTGCGGACTGGGGCTCATGAGGCACCACCTGCAACGGCGGTTCCCCCGGGCCCGCTACGTCGGACTCGAGGCGAGCCCGTACCTGTGCGAGAAGTTCGGCTGGGAATGCGGCTCGGCGGCGACCTATGACCCCGGGCGGACGTTCGACCTCGTCGTCTGCTACGACGTGCTCCAGTACCTGACGTCCCGGGAGGCGGCCGCGGCGATCCGCAACCTCGCGCGCCTGTGCTCCGGCATCCTGCACTTCGGCGTCCTGACCCGCGAGGACTGGGAACTCTACTGCGACCAGCGCAGCACCGACCGCAACGTCCACATGCGGCCCGGCAACTGGTACCGGCGGCGCCTCGCCCCGGCATTCATCAATGCGGGATCCGGGATGTTCGTGCGCCGCGGCGCGCCGGTCCACCTCTGGGAACTCGACAAGGTGGAGCTCCTGCGCTCCCGTCGCGGCTAGGCATTCCTCACGGCTTGACGATGCATCCGCGCAATTGCCGTGATGCAGCATGTGGGCGAAACATCGCGGACAGTCACCCATGGAGGACTGTCCATGACGATGCGCCTGATGCTGATCGCCGGAGTGGTCGCCGCATTTGCCGGCGGCACGTCGACCGCCCAGACCTGGGAGGCGCTGCCGACCGTGGCGCCCGCCCCCGCGACCAATCCGACCGTGGCCGCGCGCGTGGATCTCGGCAGGATGCTGTACCACGATCCCCGGTTCTCGGAGACCGGCACGGTTTCCTGCTCGAGTTGCCACAACCTCATGGAGGGCGGGGACGACCATCGGCCGACCAGCATCGGCGTCCACGGCATGAAGGGCGGCCGCAACGCGCCGACGGTGTTCAACGCCGCATTCCTCACGTCGCAGTTCTGGGACGGCCGGGCGCCGACCCTCGAAGCGCAGGCCAAGGGGCCGATCGTGAACCCGGTCGAGATGGGCATGAAGGACCTGGGGTCGGCGATCGACCGGATCCGGAAGATCCCGGGCTATGCGCCGTACTTCAAGGCGGCGTTCGGCGACGGGGACGTGGTCACGATCGACAACGCCGCCGACGCCATCGCGGCCTTCGAGCGTACCCAGATCACCCCGAACAGCCCCTACGACCGCTACGTCCAGGGCGACAAGTCGACCCTCACGGCGCAGCAGCAGAGGGGCATGAAGGCGTTCGCCGAGACCGGCTGCCAGGCCTGTCACTCCGGCGTCGTCTTCGCCGGGCCCGCGCTGCCGATGGGCACGCCGTTCCTGCAGAAGTTCCCGCTGAATGCGACCGACCCGTTCGTCAAGCAGTACGACCTGCTTGCCGACAAGGGTCGCTACAACACGACCAAAAACCCGGCCGACGAGTACATGTGGCGCGTGCCGCAGCTGCGGAACCTCATTTACACGGCCCCCTACCTGCACAACGGCAGCGTCAAGACCATCCCCGAAATGGTGCTGCTGATGGGCCGGGTGCAGCTCGGCAAGGACGTCCCGCCCGCCACGGTCGCGGACATCACGGCGTTCCTCGAGAGCCTGACGGGCGAGTTCCCCAGGGAACTCATGCCCAGGCTGCCGCCGACGCCGGGAGACCTGCTGCAGTAGGCGCAAGAAGGGGGCCAGACCCCAATTCAGCAAGCGGGTGCTGAAACGGGGTCTGACCCCGGTTGCGGGGACCCGCAGCGGGTGGCCGGGCCTGTACAATGCCCGCCTCCTGCATGGCCCCCCGGTAGTACCGATGCGCCCGACCCCGCTGCGGCTGATCCTGCCCGCGCTTTCGCTCCTTGCGCTCGCCGGGTGCGCGACCTCGTCGTCGTCCTGCGGGGGCGACACCGATTACCTCAAGGCCCAGGAACGCCCGCGCCTCGATCTGCCACCGGACGTGACGGCCAGCGAGCGCATCCAGCCGATCGTGATCCCGGCGCTTGCGCCCGACCGGCAGAAGCTCGACCCGCAGCCGCGCTGCCTCGACTACCCGCCGCAGTATTTCGCCCGCAAGCCCGCGGCCGCGGGCTCGCCGGAGGCCGCCGTGCGGGCCTGGGGCGCGGCCTGGGCGGCCCGCAAGCCGGACGTGGTGATGCAGGCCTACTCGCCGTCGTTCCAGTCGCCCGCGGCCGGCGGTTCGACGGCGTTCCTCGCCGAGCGCGAGGAAGCGGTGGCGACCGGCGCCGCTCCTTCGGCCGACCTCCAGGACCTGACGGTTGCCAGCGACGGCCCCGACCGGCGCATCGTGACGTTCACGCAGGTGTTCGGTGACCAGCGCGTCCGCCGGGAGTTGACGCTCGTGCGCGACGGCCAGGCCTGGCGCATCGTCGCGGAGCGCACCCTCGGGACGCCCTGAGCGCGGGCCGCCGCGCGCCCGGTCCACGGACCCAGCGACCGTGAGAAACACTTCCCTCGTCAGTGGCGTCACCCTCGGGCCCGGCACGCTCCGTGCGGTGCTGCTCGACCGGCTGACGCGATCGCTCGGCAAGCACCCGGATACCGCGACCCAGCGGGACATCTACGAAGCACTGTCGCTCGCGGTGCGCGAGGAACTCGCGGCGCGCTGGCTCGCCACGCAGCGGCGCGTCGCGCAGGCGGGCGTGAAGCGCATCTGCTACCTGTCGGTCGAATACCTGCTCGGGCGCACGCTGGTGAACGGGCTGTCGTCGCTCGACGGCGACCTCGTGCAGGAAGCGCGCGACGTGCTCGCCGAACTCGGGTTCGACCTCGATCGCGTGGCCGAGGAGGAAATCGACCCGGGACTCGGCAATGGCGGCCTCGGCCGGCTCGCGGCCTGCTACCTCGACTCGCTGGCCACGCTGCAGTACCCGGCGGTCGGCTACGGCATCCGCTACGACTACGGCATCTTCACGCAGGCCATCGACGAGGACGGCCGCCAGCGCGAGATCGCGTCGAGCTGGCTCAGGCAGCACAACCCGTGGGAGATCGAGCGCGACGACGCGCGCTACGTGATCCGCTTCGGCGGCCGGTGCGTGGCCACACCCGACCCGGCGGGCCGCACCCGCTACCGCTGGGTGGACACGCACAACATCTGGGCCGCGGGCTACGACCTGCTCATCCCCGGCAACCGCAGCCCCACGGTGAATCACCTGCGCCTGTGGGCGGGCCGGGCGATCGCGCCGTTCAACGTCGAGGTGTTCAACGCCGGCCGGCACGCCGAGGCCTCGATCGAGGCGGTCGACGCCAAGAACGTGTCGCGCATCCTCTACCCGGACGACACCACGCCGCAGGGCAAGGAACTGCGCTTCAAGCAGCAGTACTTCTTCGTGAGCGCGAGCCTGCAGGACATGCTGGCGCAGCACCTCGTCGAGGGCCGCCCGCTCGACGCGCTGCACGAGTCGGTCGCGATCCAGCTGAACGACACGCACCCGGCGCTCGCCATCCCGGAACTGCTGCGCCTGCTCGTCGACGAGCACGAGATGGAGTGGGAAGCGGCCTGGGACATCACCCGGCGCGTGTTCTCCTACACCAACCACACGCTGCTGCCGGAAGCGCTCGAAGTCTGGCCGGTGGGATTCTTCGAGCGCATCCTGCCGCGCCACCTGCAGATCATCTACCTGCTGAACCGCGGCCTGCTCGACGAGGTCTCCGCCACGAGCCCGCACGACAACGACCGCCGCCAGCGCATGTCGCTGATCGACGAGTCGCACGGCCGGCAGGTGCGCATGTCGCACCTCGCGGTGATCGCGAGCCACACGACGAACGGCGTGGCCAGGCTCCACTCGGAGCTCATGAAGCAGACGATCTTCAGGGATTTCGCCGACCTCTACCCGGATCGATTCACCAACGTGACCAACGGCATTGCGGTCCGCCGTTGGCTCAAGCAGTCGAACCCGGGCCTCTCCGCGCTGCTCACGGAGCGGCTCGGGTCGTCCTGGGAGAACGACCTCGAGGAACTCGAGCGCCTGCGCGACGCCGCGGACGACCCGGGGTTCTGCGCGCGCTTCGCCGAGGTGAAGCTCGCCAACAAGCGGCGGCTCGCCGAGGTGATCCAGCGCCGCATCGGCATCGAGGCCGACCCCTCATCGCTGTTCGACGTGCAGGTGAAGCGCATCCACGAGTACAAGCGCCAGCTGCTCAACCTCCTGCACGTCGTGACGCGCTACAACCGCATCCGCGCCAATCCGGACGCGCCGGTCGTGCCACGCACGGTGATCTTCGCGGGCAAGGCCGCACCCGGCTACACGATGGCGAAGGCCGTCATCAAGCTGATCAACAACGTGGCGAGCGTGGTGAACAACGACCGGGTCGTCGGCGGACGGCTCCGCGTGGCGTTTTTGCCCGACTACGACGTCTCGCTCGCGCAGCGGATCATGCCGGCAGCGGATCTGTCCGAGCAGATTTCAACGGCCGGCATGGAGGCTTCGGGCACGGGCAACATGAAGCTCGCGCTGAACGGCGCCATCACGATCGGCACGCTCGACGGCGCCAACATCGAGATCCGCGAGCAGGTGGGCGCCGAGAACATCTTCATCTTCGGGCTCACCTCCGACGAGGTCGCGGCCTACCGCAAGCGCGGCTACTCGCCCGCCGAGGTCGTGAACGGCAACGCCGAGCTGCGCCGCACGCTCGAGCAGATCGACTCGGGATTCTTCACGCCGGGCAACCTCGCCGACGGCAAGCCGGTCGTCGACCGGCTGATGAGCGATGGCGAGCCGTTCTTCGTGCTGGCGGACTACGCTGCGTACTGTGCCGCGCAGGACGCGGTCGACCGGCTGTACCTGCAGCCGGCCGAGTGGACGCGGCGCGCGGTGCTCAACACGCTCGGCATGGGCATCTTCTCGAGCGACCGCAGCATCCGCGAGTACTCGGAACGCATCTGGCGGATCAAGCCGGTCCTGTGATGATCCGCAAGGCGCTGCCCGTACTGGCTCCGTTGCTGCTGGCAGCCTGCGGCCAGGGCGGCAGCGGTGCCGGCAAGGCGGCGGACGTCGCCGTCCCCGTACGGGTCGAGTCCGTCGCCGCGGCCGATGTTCCCACCATCATCGAGGGCGTGGGCAACGTCGTGCCGATCACCAGCGTGGCGATCAAGGCCCGCGTGGACGGGCAGATCGAACGCGTCGCGGTGCGTGACGGGGCCGAGGTGCGCCGCGGCGACGTGCTGTTCCAGCTCGACCGACGGCCGTTCCAGGTGGCGCTCGACGCCGCGCGCGCCAACCTCGAGCGCGACGAAGCCCAGCTCGCGAAGAGCCAGGACCAGCTGCGCCGCTACCAGGACGTGTACACCAAGGGCTACGTGTCCACCGACCAGCTCGAGGACGTCCGCGCCAATGCCCGCTCCGCGGCCGCGACCGTGGCGGCCGACAAGGCGGCGATCGAGAACGCGCGCCTCGACCTGGAGTTCGCCACGCTGCGCTCGCCCATCGACGGCCGCGTGGGGCGCATCACGCTGCAGGTCGGCAACATGGTGAAGGCGCTCGATGCGGCGCCGCTCGCGACGGTCAACCAGATGCAGCCGGTGTACGTGGAGTTCGCGGTGCCGGAGCAGTACCTCGCCGACGTCCGCAAGGCCGCCGCGCAGCACGACACGACGGTCGAGCTGACCGCGCAGGGCGATGCCGGCGCGCCGATCGTGCGCAGCGGCCCGCTCACCTTCGTCGACAACGCGGTGGACGCGCCGACTGGAACCATTCGCCTGCGTGCCACGCTGCAGAACGACGATGGCGCGCTGTGGCCCGGCCAGTTCACGCGCGTCAGGATCCGCATCCCGTCGGAAGGGCCGGTGCTCGTCGTGCCGTCGAGCGCGATCGGGCAGAGCCCGAACGGGCCGTACGTGTACGTCGTCACGGCCGAGGGCCGTGCCGAGCTGCGGCCCGTGGTCGTCGCGCGCACCGACGCGGAACACGCCGTCATCACGCGCGGCGTCGTGGCGGGCGAGCGCGTCGTCGTGGACGGCCAGTCGCGCGTGGTGCCCGGCGGCAAGGTCAGCGAGGTCGCCGGGCAGCCCGCCAAGGCCGGGGCGTGAACGCGAGCGAGCTGTTCATCCGGCGGCCCGTGATGACCGGGCTGCTCACGGCCACGCTCGTCGTGCTCGGACTCGCGTCCTACCTGCAGCTGCCGGTCTCCGACCTGCCGACCGTCGATTTCCCGACCATCACCGTCTCGGCGAGGCTGCCGGGCGCCAGCGCCGAGACGATGGCGGCCGCAGTTGCCACGCCGCTCGAGAAGCAGCTGTCGACCATCGCGTCGATCGACTCGATGACGTCGACGAGTTCGCAGGGCAGCAGCCAGATCACGGTGCAGTTCAAGCTCGACCGCGACATCGACGGCGCGGCGCAGGACGTGCAGTCGGCCATCACGGCCGCGGCGCGTCAGCTGCCACCCGACATGACGACGCCGCCGTCGTTCCGCAAGGTGAACCCGGCCGACTCGCCCGTGTACTACGTCGCGCTCAGCTCCGACACGCTGCCGATGACCGTCGTCGACGAATACGCCGAGACGACCCTCGCGCAGCGCCTGTCCATGCTGCCCGGCGTGGCGCAGGTCAACGTGTACGGCGACCAGAAGTACGCCGTGCGGGTGCAGGTGGACCCGGTCCGGCTCGCCTCGCGCGGGATCGGCATCGACGAGGTGCAGGAGGCGATCGCCCAGCAGAGCGTCAACCTGCCGGTGGGACAGCTGCAGGGCGCCACGCGCATGTACACCCTCGACGCGAGCGGCCAGTTCTTCAATGCCGCGCAGTTCGGCGGGCTGGTCGTCGCGTACCGCGACGGCGCGCCCGTGCACCTGCGCGACGTCGGCCGCGTCCTCGACAGCGTGCAGGACGACCGCTCGAGCGCGCGCTTCAACGGCAAGCCGGCGGTGGTGCTGGCGGTGCAGCGCCAGCCGGGCGCGAACACCGTGCAGCTGGTCGACGCGGTCAAGGCGGAACTCGCGCGGCTGGAGGTGGGCCTGCCGCCGGGGTTGCAGATACAGACGGTCTTCGACCGGTCGGCCTCGATCCGGGCCTCGCTGCACGACGTGCAGGCGACGCTCGGGCTCGCGCTCGTGCTGGTGGTGCTGGTGATCTTCCTGTTCCTCGGCAGCGCGAAGGCCACCGGCATCCCCGCGGTCGCGCTGCCGCTCTCGCTGCTCGGCACGTTGCCGGTGATGTACCTGCTCGGGCTCGGCATCGACAACCTGTCGCTCATGGCGATGACGCTGTGCGTCGGGTTCGTCGTCGACGACGCCGTGGTGATGATGGAGAACATCGCGCGGCACGTCGACATGGGCAAGCCGCCGCTCGCGGCCGCGCTCCAGGGTTCGCGCGAGATCGGCTTCACGATCGTGTCGATGACGCTGTCGCTCGCCGCGGTGTTCATTCCGGTGCTGTTCATGGGCGGCATCGTCGGCCGGCTGCTGCACGAGTTCGCCGTGACCATCATGGTGGCGGTGATCGTCTCCGGCGTCGTCTCGCTCACGCTCACGCCGTTGCTCGCGTCGCGCATGCTGCAGGAGGGAACTCACGGGCATCGCAGCCCCGGGACGCAATGGTTCGGGCGCCTGTACGAGGCGACCCGGCGTGGCTACGAGCGCAGCCTCGACTGGGCACTGCACCACCGGCGCTGGGTGTTCGGCGGCTTCCTGCTGTCGGTGGTCGCGTCGGTCGCGTTGTTCTGGCTCGTGCCCAAGGGCTTCCTGCCGACCGACGACACCGGCCAGCTCTACGGTCTCACCGAGGGAGCGCAGGACATCTCGTTCCAGGCGATGGCCGGGAAGCAGGGCGAACTCGCGCAGATCATCCGCCGCAACCCGCACGTCGAGGGCGTGATGTCGTTCATCGGCGTGGGCGGGTCGTCGCAGACACTCAACAACGGTCGCGTGCTGGTGCGCCTCAAGCCCGCTGGCACGCGGCCGAGCGCCGACGCGATCGCCAGGTCCCTGCGCTCCGAGCTCATGACGGTGCCGGGCATCCGCCTGTACCTGTCGGCCCCGCCGGTCATCCGCATCGGCGGCACCATCACCAAGGCTCAGTACCTGTACGTGCTGCAGGACTCCGACACGGACCGCCTGTACGAATGGGCGCCGAAGCTCGAGGCGGCGCTGCGCGGACTTCCGCAACTGCAGGACGTCACGAGCGACCTGCAGATCAGTTCGCCGAGGGTGGCCCTGGAGATCGACCGCGGGCGCGCGGCGGAACTCGGCATCACGGCGAGCCAGATCGAGAACGCCCTCTACAGCGCGTACGGCCAGCGTCAGGTCGGCACGATCTACACGCCGACCAACCAGTACTGGGTCATCCTGGAGGTGGCGCCGGAGTTCCGCGACTCGCCGGCGGCGCTCGGCACGCTGTACGTCCGGGGCGCGAACGACAACGTCGTGCCGCTCTCGCAGGTCACGCGCGCCACGAACGACGTCGCGCCGCTGGTCGTGACGCACTCCGGGCAGGTCCCGTCGGTGAACCTGTCGTTCAACCTCGCGCCCGGCGTGTCGCTGAGCCAGGCGATCGCGGCCATCGAGCGTGCGGAACGCGGGCTGCAACTTCCGGCATCGATCGTCGTCTCTTTCCAGGGCACCGCCCAGGCGTTCCAGGACTCGCTGTCGGGGCTCGGGCTGCTGCTCGCATTCGCGCTGTTCGTCATCTACATCGTGCTCGGCGTGCTCTACGAGAGCTACGTGCACCCGCTCACCATCCTCTCCGGACTGCCCGCGGCGGCGCTCGGCGCGCTCCTCACGCTGCTCGTGTTCGGGCGCGAGCTCGACCTCTATGGTTTCGTCGGCATCATCATGCTGATCGGCATCGTGAAGAAGAATGCGATCATGATGATCGACTTCGCCCTGGAGGCCGGGCGCACCGGCGGGCGGACGCCGGCGGAGGCGATCCGCGAAGCCTGCCTGGTGCGCTTCCGTCCCATCATGATGACCACCATGGCCGCGCTGCTCGGCACGCTGCCCATCGCGCTCAGCATCGGGGCGAGCGGCGCGTCGCGGCAGTCGCTCGGGCTCGCGGTGGTCGGCGGCCTGCTCCTGTCGCAGTTCCTGACGCTCTACCTCACGCCGGTCGTGTACTTGTACCTAAACCGTTTCGAACGGCGGAGTCCCCCGCCGGGTTAGACTGCGGACGTGCCCAGCCGACAGAAACTCACCGTCTCCGACATCGAGGCGCTCGTGCAGGCGCGCCACCCCGAGCCGCGCTCCCTGCTCGGCTACCACGAGTACGCCCGCAAGGGCGGGGAGCCGGCCTGCATGGTGCGGGCGCTGGAGCCCGCGGCGGAGCACGTCGAGGTGATCTGGGACGACGCGAGCGCGCCGAGCACGCTCAAGCGCATCCACGACGCCGGGCTTTTCGAGGGGCGGGTCCCCTACCGCAGGCCGTTGTCGCCGTATCGGCTGCGCATCCGGTACCGCGACGGCGTCGAGCACGTGCGGCACGATGCCTACTACTTCTCGCCGCAGATCACCGACTTCGACCTGTACCTGTTCGGCGAGGGCAACCACCACCGCATCTATCTCAAGCTCGGTGCGCATCCGATCGAGCTCGACGGCACGCCGGGCACGCGCTTCGCCGTGTGGGCGCCCAACGCGGAGCGAGTGAGCGTGGTCGGATCGTTCAACCTGTGGGACGGGCGCCGGCACGCGATGCAGATGCGCGGCAGCTCGGGCATCTGGGAACTGTTCGTGCCCGATGTCGGGCCCGGCACCACCTACAAGTACGAGATCCGCACGCCCGACGGCCGCACGATCCTGAAATCGGACCCCTTCGGGTTCGCGATGCAGCTGCGGCCCGACAACTGCTCGGTGGTCGCCTCGCTGGAGGGACACGACTGGGGCGACCAGGCGTGGATGGAGGCTCGCGGCCGGGCGCGACACCCGGCGCTGCCGATCAACATCTACGAGTTGCATCCGGGCTCCTGGCGCCAGCGCCGCGATCGTCAGCCACCGTTTCCCAGCTGGCGCGAACTCGCCGACGAGCTGATCCCGTACGTGCGCGACCTGGGCTACACGCACGTCGAGCTGATGGGCGTCGCCGAGCATCCCTACGACCGCTCGTGGGGGTACCAGGTCTCGGGCTACTACGCGCCGACGGCGCGCTACGGCTCGCCGCAGGACTTCATGCACTTCGTCGATCGCTGCCACCAGGCCGGCCTCGGCGTGATCCTCGACTGGGTGCCGGCGCATTTCCCGCGCGACGAGCACGGCCTCGCCGGGTTCGACGGCACCGCGCTCTACGAGCACGCGGACCCGCGCCTCGGCGAGCACGCCGACTGGGGCACCAAGATCTTCAATTACGGCCGCCACGAGGTGCGCAACTTCCTCGTCGCCAACGCGCTGTACTGGCTCGACCGTTACCACGTGGACGGGCTCAGGGTGGACGCGGTCGCGTCCATGCTCTACCTCGACTACAGCCGGCGCCCCGGCGAAT
>DAOMFD010000034.1:0-15163 GCA_035429605.1 Steroidobacteraceae bacterium
CGCACGAGATCGAGCGCGTGACCCGCGTGGCCGGGCGCCTGGCGATGCAGCGACGCCGGCGGATCGTCTCGGTGGACAAGGCGAATGTGCTCGAGACCTCGCGGCTCTGGCGCTCGGTCGTCGAGCGCGTCGTCCGTGACGAGTTTCCGGAGGTCGCACTGGAACACATGCTGGTGGACGCCGCTGCGATGCACCTGCTGCGCAAGCCGGTCTCCTTCGACGTCCTGCTGACGGAAAACATGTTCGGAGACATCCTGACCGACGAGGCATCCATGCTGGCCGGGTCGCTCGGATTGCTGCCGTCCGCCTCGCTGGGCGACGGCAAGATCGGACTGTACGAACCGATCCACGGCTCTGCCCCGGACATCGCAGGTCGCGGCATCGCGAACCCCATCGGAACGATCCTCAGCGGCGCGATGTTGCTCAGGCATTCGTTGGGGCTCGAGCGTGAGGCGGCTGCCGTCGAAGCCGCCATCGTGTCGGCCATCGGCGCCGGGGTCCGGACCGCAGACCTGATCGCCCGGGGTGCCACGCCAGTCGGCAGCCGGGCGGCTGCGGAAGCGGTCGTGGCGCGGCTGGCAGACGGCATCTGATTGTTTATAAATCAGATAGTTACGGCATTTTCAAGACATGCTGCATAAAGGCCGTGATGGCGGCCCCGCCCGGTCCGAACCCACCGTGATTTCGGTGTACATGCGCCGGAAATCCAGCGCTATACTGCGCGTCCGCGAACGAGTCCGGCCGGCTTTGATGGTCCCCCGACTCGACAGCGCGACGGTTGAGCAGGACTTGAGTCGGGTTAGTCATTGCCTCACGGATTGAGGCAACTCGGGTCCTACTTCGAGAGGCCGGCTTCACCGCCGGCCTTTCTTTTTTACGCCGACCGCTGCGCCGCCTCGAGCCCCCGCTCGAGGTCCGCCACGAGGTCTGCCCCATCCTCGATGCCGATCGACAACCGCAACAGGTTGTCGGAAATGCCCGCACGCTCACGGGCTGCGGCATCCATCGCCGCGTGAGTCATGCTCGCCGGATGCGCGATGAGGCTTTCGACGCCGCCCAGTGACTCCGCGAGGGAGAACAGGCGCAACTCGCCTACCAGCGCACGCACGGCGTTGCCGTCGCCCTTGAGTTCGAAGCTCACCATCGCGCCGAAACCACTCTGCTGGCTGCGTGCCACCGCGTGTCCGGGGTGCGACGCGAGGCCCGGGTAATACACCTTGGCGACGGCCGGGTGGCGGATCAGCATGTCGACGACCTGCGCGGTGTTCTCACCGTGCGCGCGCATGCGCGCGTGCAGCGTGCGCAAACCGCGCAGCGTGAGGTAGCTGTCGAACGGCGCTCCCGTCACGCCGGTGCAGTTCGCCCACCACGCCAGTTGCTCGTGCAACTCACGCCCGGCCGCGACCACCGCACCCCCGACCACGTCGCTGTGACCGTTCAGGTACTTGGTCGTGGAGTGAATCACCACGTCCGCACCTAGTGAGATTGGCTGCTGCCATACGGGCGACAGGAACGTGTTGTCCGCCACCACGAGTGCGCCGGCCGCACGGGCCGCACGGGCGACGGCGGCGATGTCGACGATGCGCAGCAGCGGGTTGCTGGGCGTCTCGGTCCAGACCAGCGCGGGTCGGGATGCCAGCGCCGCCTGCAGCGCCGATGCATCCTGGAAGTCCACGAACCGCACGTCGAGCGAGCCTCGCTCCCGCAAGGCATTGAAGAGCCGGTAGGTGCCACCGTAGCAGTCGTGCGGCACCACCGCGACCTGGTCCGGCCGGAACAGCTGCGTCACGAGCGAGACGGCCGCCATGCCCGATGACGTCACCACGGCACCCGCGCCTCCCTCGAGATCCGCCAGCGCCCCGGCCAGCGCGTCACGCGTCGGATTGCCGGATCGCGAGTAATCGTAGGTGCGCTTGCCGCCGAAGCCCGCGAACGCGAACGTCGAGGTCAGGTGGATCGGCGGCACGACGGCGCCGTGCTGCGTGTCGGTTTCGAGCGCGGCACGCACGGTGCGCGTCTTCAGGTTCATGTCGTTGCTCATGGGTCAGTCGAGGGCCTGCGCGAACACGTCGCGCAGCACGTCGGTCTCCTTCAGGAAGGCGTCATGTCCATAGAGCGAGCTCACCTCGACCAGCCGGCAATTGCCGGCCAGGCGGTCGCGCAGCTCGCGCATGTCGGAAAGGGGCACCAGCTGGTCTTCCACCACGGCGACCAGCGTCACGGGAACGGTGATCGATTCGGGATCGACCCGGTGCAGGTCGATCGACTCGGACAGGCAGACGAATGCCTCGGGCCGGTACTGGGCCGCGTAGGATTCGCCGCGGGAAAACAGGTAGGACTCGACCGGGAACCGGAACCCGTCCGCCGTGCGTTCGGCGGGCCCCGAGAAGCGTTCCTCGAATTCCCGCGCGGAACGGTAGGTTGCCATGGCGAGCCCGCGTGCCAACGCCAGGCCGCGGCTCCCCTCGCCGTGCCCCAGCGCGTAACGCACGATGGCGCGCTGGACGCTGCGCCAGGCCGTGGACATCGGGTGGGTGCGGTGCGCCGCGCTGATCACGACCGCCTGCCTGAGCCGACCCGGGTGCCGCTGCGCGAGCGCGAGCGCCACCATGCCGCCGTACGACGCGCCGATGCAGCCGTGGAACTGTCCGATCCCCAGGTGAGCTGCGAGCCTTGCGAGCACTTCGGCCTGGTCGAAGGCGCTGACGCTCGGGAACGACTCGCCCGGCCGAGGCCCGGTCGTCGCGTGGCTGCCGCCCAGGAAATCAATGCCGAGCACTCGAAAACGATCGGTGTCGAGGGCCCGTCCGGGCCCGATCGTGTCCTCCCACCAGCCTGCCGGCTCGCCAGGCAGTCCGAATACGTGCCGCCCGGCCGAAATGCCGCCCAGGACCGCCACGACGGGCGCGCCCCGCCGCCCCGCCAGCCGGTATGCGACGCTGGGCGACTCGAGCGTGCCGCCGAAATGCAGCGGGAACCGGCCCGGCAGCGCTTGCACGGCGGACAGGCACTCATATCCCTCGGGCAGCTGCTCGACGGTGAGAGTGGATCCAGCGGCGGCTCCTGACTGCATCTCGCGTACGTGCTCCTCGGACCGGCCATCCGGACCGGCTGCAGGCTTCGAGATCGACGGGAGTACGATGGTTGCCGCGACCCACACCCCCGGGGCGAACTCCGGGGAAGCTACCTGGCAACTCATCTGTCGGCGGACCGAGTCCCCGTGGAGTTGGCACCTTTTCGGGCGGGTTGGACCCGACGGTTGCCCCGGCTTCAAAGGGCCATTCCCTCAGCCGGTCTCGATGAGCGGCGGCAGTTTAGGTGCCGGCAGCGCGCAGCGTCAAGGCGCGCCGCTTGCGCCGGATCACGCCATGTATTAATGTGCTAGCACGCTATTACATTGGGCCGGGTCGTGAAGACACACAAGGGCATTTCCCACCGCCAGGAGGCCGCCGCGGAACGCGCGCTGTTCCAGGCGGTGCTGACCCTGCGGACCGTCGACGAGTGCCGCGACTTCTTCCGCGACCTGTGCACGCCGGCCGAGCTGCAGGCCCTTGCCGATCGCTGGAGTGTCGTGGGCCTCCTGCAGCAGGGCATCCCCTACCGGGAGATCCACCGGCTCACCGGGGTCAGCGTCACCACCGTCGGGCGCGTGGCCCGCTATCTCGGCGCAGGCAACGGCGGCTACGCGCTCGCCGCCCGGCGCCTCGCGGAGCGTTGAGATGGAGCGCAATCAGAGACTGCGGATCGCCGTCCAGAAGTCCGGCCGCCTGACCGAGCACTCGCTCGACCTGCTGGCCCGCTGCGGCCTCAAGTACAGCCGCGGCAAGGACCAGCTGATGTGCTACGGCGAGAACATGCCGCTCGACGTGCTGTTCGTGCGCGACGACGACATCCCCGACCTCGTGCAGGAGGACGTCTGCGACCTCGGCATCGTCGGGCTGAACGTGATCGACGAGAAGCGGCTGGCCATGGCGGCCCGCGGCACGCAGGCCGCCTTCGAGCTCGTCCAGCGCCTCGATTTCGGGCGCTGTCGCCTGTCGATTGCGGTCCCGGACGATTTTCCATACGCCGGACTGGCGAGCATCGCCGGCAAGCGCATCGCCACCACCTACCCCCATACGCTCGCGCGCCACCTGCGCGAGAACTCGATCGAGGCGGAGATCGTGACGCTCTCCGGCGCCGTCGAGATTGCGCCGCGGCTGGGACGGGCCGACCTCGTCTGCGACCTCGTCTCGACCGGTTCCACGCTGAACGCCAATCACCTGCGCGAGGTCGCGACGGTCCTGGAGAGCGAGGCGGCGCTGATCCGCACGCCGGTCCCGCTGTCGGAGGAGAAGGCCGACTGGGTGCGCCGGCTGCTGCTGCGCATCGACGGCGTGCAGCAGGTCCGGGAGAGCAAGTACATCATGCTGCACGCGCCCCGCTCCGCCCTGCCCGAGATCCGCAAGCTGCTGCCGGGCAGCGAATCGCCCACCGTCATCCCGCTCGACGGCCAGGGCGACAAGGTCGCCGTGCACGCGGTGTGCCGCGAGAACGTGTTCTGGGAGACGCTCGAGAGCCTCAAGGCGGCAGGCGCCAGTGCGGTGCTGGTGCTGCCGGTGGAGAAGATGCTGGCATGAGCAGCCCACTGCGCATTCTCGACTGGTCGTCGCTTACGGGCGACGAGCGACGGGACTCGCTGCGCCGGCCCGCGCAGCGGGACACCTCCACGCTCGTTTCAAGCGTCGCGCGCATCGTCGAGGAAGTCCGCGCGCGGGGCGATCGCGCGATCCGCGAGTTCACGGGTCGCTACGACGGCGTGGACCTCGACGCCTTCGCCGTGACGCCCGCGGAATTCGACGAGGCCTCCGCCGCGCTCACCAAGGAGCAGATCGCGGCGCTGCGGCGCGCGATCGAGACCGTGACGCGATTCCACGAGACCCAGTCGCTGGAAACGGTGCGCGTGCAGACGGCACGCGGCGTGACCTGCGAGCGCATGTTCGTCCCGATCGGCGCTGTCGGCCTGTACGTGCCTGCGGGCACGGCTCCCCTGCCTTCCACCGCCATCATGCTGGCCGTGCCGTCCCGTCTCGCTCGCTGCCCGGTCCGCATCCTGTGCACGCCGCCGCGGCCCGATGGTCGCGCCGACCCCGCGGTGCTCACGGCCGCGCGACTGTGCGGCATCGAGCAGGTGTTCAAGGTCGGCGGCGCCCAGGCCATCGCGGCCATGGCGTACGGCACGGAGAGCGTGCCCAAGGTCGACAAGGTCTTCGGGCCGGGCAACGCCTGGGTGACCGCGGCGAAACAGTTCGTCGCGGCCGATCCGGAAGGCGCGGCACTCGACATGCCGGCCGGGCCTTCCGAAGTGCTCGTCGTCGCTGACGACTCCGCCGAAGCCGAGTTCGTCGCGGCCGACCTCCTCGCGCAGGCCGAGCACAGCGAGGACGCACAGGTCGTCCTGGTGACGAATTCGCGCCAGCTGGCCGATGATTGCGTGGCGGAGGTCGTGCGCCAGCTCGCCGCGTTGCCGCGCAAGGCGATCGCCGAACACGCCATCGCGAGCAGCCGGGTGCTGATCGTGCCCGACCTCGACACCGCGCTCGAGGTGAGCAACCGCTATGCCCCGGAGCACCTGATCCTGCAGGTCCGATCGCCTCGCCGCTGGCTCGAGCGCGTGCGCAATGCCGGCTCGGTGTTCCTCGGCGCGTGGACTCCCGAGACGATGGGCGACTACTGCAGTGGCACGAACCACGTGCTGCCCACCTACGGTCATGCGCGGGCGTACAGCGGGCTCGGCGTGCTGGATTTCGTGCGGCGCATGACGGTCCAGGAGGTCACGCCCGAAGGGCTCGCGGACCTCGGGCTCACGGCCCGCACCCTGGCCCGGCTCGAGTCGCTGGACGGCCACGCGAATGCCGTGACGGTCCGGCTCGACGCGATCTCCCGCGGAGCGCGGTCATGACATCGGTGCTGTCCCTGGCGAGGCCCGACATCCTGGAGTTGCAGCCGTACCAGCACGCGGCGTGGGATCCGTCGCTCGAGCGCATGCACGCGAACGAGATGCCGTGGCGGGCGCAGGGCGACAACACGATCGCCGGGCTCAACCGCTATCCCGAGCCGCAGCCCCGCGCGCTCGTCGAGCGCATGGGCCGTCTGTACGACGTCCCGACGGCCCGGCTGCTCGTCGGCCGTGGCAGCGACGAGGCGATCGACCTGCTGGTGCGGGCGTTCTGCCGCGCCGGCACCGACAGCGTCGTCATCACGCCGCCGACCTTCGGGTTCTACAAGGTCGCCGCGCGCATCCAGGGCGCCACCGTCGTCGAGGTCCCGCTGCGCGACCCGGACTTCGCGCTCGACGTGACGGCGGTCATCGAGGCCGGCCGTCGCTCGAAGATGGTCTTCCTGTGCTCCCCGAACAACCCGACCGGCAATCTCCTCGATGAGCAGCAGATGCTCGACGTCGCCGATGCCCTCGCCGGGCAGGCGCTGGTCTGCGTGGACGAGGCGTACCTCGAATTCTCGGGCCGCGCGAGCCTGGCATCCCGGATCGACGGGCTGCCGAACCTCGTGCTGCTGAGGACGTTGTCGAAAGCCTATGCGCTCGCAGGCGCGCGCTGCGGCACGCTGGTCGCGAACGAGGAAATCGTCGGCCTGCTCAAGCGCATCATCCCGCCCTATGCGATCCCGTCGTCCACGGTCGAGGAAGTGATCGCGCTCACCGAAGCGCCGCAGCGAGCGATCTCGGCTGACCGCATCCGTACGATCCTGGCCGAGCGCGAGAAGATGCGCGCGCGACTCGTGCGACTCGCCTCCGTCGAGCGGGTTTTTGCGTCCGACGCGAACTTCCTGCTCGTCCGCTGCCGGGACGCAGGCCGATTCCTCGACGCCGGCAGGGCCGCCGGCCTGCTGGTACGCGATTTCAGCCACTCCCCGCGACTGGACGGCTGCCTGCGGATCTCGATCGGGACGCCGGAGCAGAACGAGCGACTGCTCTCGGCCGTGGAGCGCACATGACCGCCGAACGCATCCTGTTCATCGACCGCGACGGCACGCTCATCGAGGAGCCCGCGGACAAGCAGGTCGACAGTCTCGCGAAGGTCCGGCTGGCGCCGGGCGTCATGCCGGCACTGCTCGAGCTGAAGCACGCGGGTTATCGCTTCGTGCTTGTGAGCAACCAGGACGGGCTCGGAACGGATTCGTTCCCCGAGGCGAGCTTCCGCGAGCCGCAGGACTTCCTGCGGCAGCTGTTCGCGTCGCAGGGCATCGAGTTCGACGCCGAGTTCTTCTGCCCGCATTTTCCCGCGGACGACTGCCACTGCCGCAAGCCGAAGACGGGCCTGCTCACGGAGTACATGGCTGGCCGCGCCATCGACCGCGAGGCGAGCTGCGTGATCGGCGACCGGCAGACCGACCTGGACCTGGCGGCCAATCTCGGCGTCCAGGGGATACGCATCCACGGCGACGGCGGCGAGACCTGGCCCGCCATCGCCGCACGCCTCTGCCGCCCGCATCGCGTCGCGCGGGTGCAGCGGCGAACGAAGGAAACGGACATCACGGTCGCCGTCGATCTCGATCATGAATCACCGGTCGTCGTGGCCACGGGCATCGGGTTCTTCGACCACATGCTCGAGCAGGTCGCCCGGCACGGCGGGTTCTCGCTCGAACTCACGTGCACCGGCGACCTGCAGGTGGACGAGCACCACACGGTCGAGGACTGTGCACTGGCGCTCGGCCAGGCGCTGCGCACGGCGCTGGGCGACAAGCTCGGCATCGGGCGCTACGGCTTCGTGCTGCCCATGGACGAGGCACTCGCCCAGGTCGCGATCGACCTGTCGGGCCGCCCCTACGCGGTATTCACCGGGCGCTTCGACCGCGAGGCCGTCGGTGGCCTGCCGACCGAGCTCGTGCCCCACTTCTTCCGGTCGCTCGCGGACAGCCTCGGCGCGGCCATACACATCGAGGTCCGCGGCGAGAACACGCACCACATGATCGAGGCCTGCTTCAAGGGAACCGGGCGTGCCCTGCGTCGAGCGTTCCGCGTGCGCGGCGTGGACGTACCCAGCACCAAGGGCGTGCTCTGAGGCACCTCCCGTGACCGAGGTGGCCATCATCGACAACGGCGGCGCCAACATCGCGTCGCTGCGTTACGCGCTCGACCGCCTCGGCGCCGACTCGCACCTCACCGCGGATCCCGAGGTGCTGAGCGCGGCTCCCAGGGTGATCCTGCCGGGCGTCGGCGCGGCGGCGGACGCCATGCAGCGCCTCGAGACATCGGGCCTCGTCGCGACCATTCGCGGGCTCCGGCAGCCCGTGCTCGGCATCTGCCTGGGGATGCAGCTGCTCTTCGAGTCCAGCGAGGAAGGCGACACCCGGTGCCTCGGGCTGATCGCGGCACGTGTGCAACGCTTCCCGCAGCGCGATGGCTACCCCGTGCCGCACATGGGCTGGAACCAGGTCGAGTTCGCCGCTGCGGAGCCGCTGCTGCGTGGTATCGACACCGGTGACTACGTGTACTTCGTGCACGGCTACGCCGCACCGGTCGGTCCCTGGACCGTCGCGACCACCGACTACGGCGGTCCCTTCTCCGCCGTCGTGCGACAGGGAAATTTCGCGGGCACGCAGTTCCACCCGGAGCGCTCCGGCACCACCGGTTCGCGGCTCCTGGCCAATTTCCTGGAGCTGGGTTGATGAGACTGATCCCGGCCATCGACCTGCGAGGCGGCCGCTGCGTGCGCCTGTACCAGGGCCGCTTCGACGCGGAAACCGTCTTCGCCGACGACCCGGGCACGGTGCTCGAGTCCTACCTCGCGATCGGAGCGCGCCTTCTGCACGTCGTCGACCTCGACGGAGCGCGCGCCGGTTCCCAGGGCAATGCGCGGGCCATCGCCAGCCTGGCGGCCGACGGGCGTGCCCGGCTCCAGGTCGGCGGCGGCGTGCGCGATCGGGCGACGGTGGACCGGCTGCTCGGTGCCGGCGTCGCGCGGGTCGTGGTCGGGAGTGCCGCCGTGACGGCGCCCGACGAGGTGGCGGGATGGCTGCGCGATTTCGGAAACGAAGCGATCGTCGTCGCCTTCGACGTCCGGCTCGACGACACGGGGATTCCCCGCCTCACCACGCACGGCTGGGAACAACAGACCGTGCTCAGCCTATGGGATGCGGTGGGGCGCTACTTGCCTCACGGCTTGCGGCACGTGCTCTGCACGGACGTGGCGCGCGACGGGGCCCTGACCGGGCCGAACCTCGCCCTGTACCAGGAAGCGGTGCACCGATTCCCGGACGTGGAATGGCAGGCCTCGGGCGGCGTGCGCGACGGCGGCGACCTGGGTGCACTCGAATCCACGGGCGTCGCGGCGGCCGTGAGTGGCCGCGCACTGCTGGAAGGCCGCATACCACCAGGGGAGCTCGCGCCATTCTTGCCAAGCGCATAATCCCGTGCCTCGACGTGCGCGACGGCCAGGTCGTCAAGGGCGTGCGCTTCCGCGACCATCGCGTCATGGGTGACATCCTCGATCTCGCGGCCCGCTACCGTGAAGAAGGCGCGGACGAGCTGGTCTTCTACGACATCACCGCCAGCCCGGAGGGCCGCTCGGTGGACCGCAGCTGGGTGGCGCGGGTCGCGCGCGTGCTCGACATCCCGTTCTGCGTCGCGGGAGGCATCCGCAGCATCGAGGATGCCGAAGGCGTGCTGAACGCCGGTGCCGAGAAGATCTCGGTCAACTCCCCGGCGCTCGCCGATCCGACGCTCGTCGATCGCCTGGCGCGGCGGTTCGGTTCGCAATGCGTGGTCGTCGGGATCGACAGCCAGACGTTGGACGACGATTACGTCGTGTATCAGTACACGGGTGATCCCGGGCGCTCGCGCAACACTGCGCGCCGCACCCTCGACTGGGTGCGCGAAGTGCAGGACCGCGGCGCCGGGGAAATCGTGCTCAATTGCATGGCCAGCGACGGCGTGCGGCAGGGCTACGACGTCGAGCAGCTCGCGAAGGTGCGGGACTGCTGCCACGTTCCGCTGATCGCGTCGGGTGGTGCCGGCACACTGCAGCATTTCGTCGACGTGTTCGAGCGGGCGCGCGTCGATGGCGCACTGGCCGCCAGCGTGTTTCACTCGGGCGACATCCGCATTCCCGACCTCAAGCGGCAACTGGCCGCGGCGCACGTGGAGGTGAGACTGTGACACCGGAACAAGTCGGCACGCTCGACTGGGGCAAGGACGACGGGCTGCTGCCCGCCGTCGTGCAGCACGCGCGCACGGGCAAGGTGCTGATGCTGGCGTACATGAACCAGGAGTCCCTGGGCCTCACGCTGTCCACGCGTCGTGCAGTGTTCTACAGCCGCTCGCGCCAGCGGCTCTGGACCAAGGGCGAGACCAGCGGCCACTTCCTGAGCGTGGTCGACGTGAGCGCGGACTGCGACTCCGACGCGATCCTGGTCATCGCCGACCCCCTGGGACCGACCTGTCACAAGGGCACCGAGTCCTGCTTCGCGGACGCCGCGCGCACGGACTTCGAATACGTCGCATTCCTGCCGCTGCTCGAGGCGACGATCGCGCATCGCGACGCCGAGAAGCCGCTGGGCAGCTACACGGCCCGCCTGCTGGCGGAGGGTCCCTCGCGAATCGCACAGAAGGTGGGCGAGGAAGGCGTCGAAACCGCGCTTGCCGCCGTCACCCGGGACGATCCCGGGCTGGTGAGCGAGGCGGCCGACCTCCTCTACCACCTGCTGGTGCTGCTGAAGTCCCGGAACCTCGGGCTCAAGGACCTCGTCGACGAACTACGCTCGCGTCACGCCAGCCGGCCCTGACCGGTCGCCCGACGCGAGCACGATCATCAACGCGGCGGCGATGGCGGTCACGACTGCGGAGGTCGCGAATGCCGCGGCCGCGCCGAATCGCTCCCAGATGAGGCCGAACGCGAGCGCGCCGGGCAGGACCAGCAGACCGCTCGCGAGGTGATACAGGCCGAAGGCCGTGCCGCGTTCTTCAGCCGCCGCATGGTCCCCGATCACGGAACGCTCGGCTGGCTCGGTGATGGCGAGTGTCGCCGAATAGGCCATGAACAGGATCCAGACGCCGATCGTGCCGGCGGTGGCAAATGCCAGCAACAGCAGCACGATCACACGCAGGGTCCAGCCAGCCAGCAGCAGCGGCACACGGCCGACGCGGTCGGACGCGATTCCGGCCGGCATCGCGATGAGCATCTTCGCGACGCTGGCCGCTGCCCACGCGAGCGGCACCCAGACCACCGCCAGGCCGGCGGCCCTCGCCCACAGGACGACGAACACCTCGGGCACGCTTGCGAGCGCCAGCATTCCGGCCGCGATGATCATGGCCTTCAGGCGGCCGTGCAGCTTGCTCCAGGCGAAGCGCGGCGGCGCGGGAATCGGCGCGGCGTGCTCTGGCTTCAGTCCGAAGGCCAACAGCAGCAGCACCAGGATGCCGGGGATGATCGAGGCCAGGAACACGTGCTTCAAGTCGGCGTTGGCCGCGAGCAGCGCAAATGCGAGCAATGGACCCACGACCGCCCCGGCGTGGTCCATCGAGCGATGGAATCCGAAAGCGCGGCCTCGTTGATCGGGCGCCGCGGCGCCGGCAATGAGCGCATCTCGCGGGGCTGTCCGGAGGCCCTTGCCGACGCGGTCCAGGAAACGCAGCAGCAGCACCGCAGACCAGCCGGCCGCGATGCCGATCAACGGCCGCATCGAATTGGACAGCGTGTATCCGCCGAGCACCAGCGCCTTGGGCCGCACGCCGCGGTCGACGAGCCGGCCCGACACCAGCTTGAGGATGCTCGCCGTGGCCTCGGCGACTCCCTCCACCAGTCCGACGACCGCAGGGCCCGCCCCCAGCGTGGCCGTGAGGAAGATCGGCAGCAGCGGCGTGATCATCTCGCTGGCCGAATCGTTCAGCAGCGAGACGAGGCCCAGGACGACGACCGTGCGCGGCAGTGCATTGCGAACAGCGCTGGATTGCTGCCGCAGGCTCATGAGTCACCGGCAACCATCGGCGTCGCCCCGAACTGCCCGTCCACCGCGCGCCAGCGACCGAGCCCGCTCCATCTTGGCCACGAGAAGATCGATCGTCCACACGTGGTCCATGCGCTCACCGCGCCATCTCGTGACTGCAGTTCCTGCGTCGATGACGATTCCTAGCTCACGATGGGCCGCCGGAAGTTGCGCCCAGTCCGCCGGCGGCCGGCTGGAACCCGGCGCGCAGGAGTGCAGTACATCGCCGCTGCGCTGCACGAAGCGCCAGGCGCCGTCATCGAGACGCTGAACGACGATGCCGCCCTCGTGCACCGCGCGATGGTGCGTGCGGCACAACGAGACCAGATTGGCGAGCTTCGTCTCTCCGCCCTCGGCCCAGTGATGAATGTGATGGCCATCCACGTAACGTTTGTGCGTGCACCCGGGGAAGACGCAGCCCTGATCGCGGGACTTGAGCGCGCGGCGCAGGGCCGGAGGGATGGTTCGCGTCTTGCGGCCCACGTCCAGCGGTTCGCCCTCACCATTTTCGAGGATCCTCACGACACTTGCGTCGCACGACAGGCGGCGGGCGGTCTCGATTGGAATGGCAGGACCATCGTCGAGCTCGCATCGCCCTGAATCGCGCGCGTGCAGCGACTCGGCATCGACGTGCACGACGATCTGGTGCCGCTCGCCGCCGTTCAGGGCCTCCGGGCCGTGCTTCAGGAAACTCTCGGCCAGCACGCCAAGCGCGTCGGCACGCCTGGCCGCCGGTGTTGGTCGATCCTCCGAAAACGTTTCAGCGGAAACGCCGTACAAGTCGATATCGTCCCGTGACGTTTCAGCGGAAACGTGAACGCGATCCTCACAATGCTCGGCCAATGGGAGACCGCGCATCGCCTCTTCGAGCGCATTCAGCACCAGCGAGCCGGTCTCAGCGGGGAGCTGCGCCCGGATCACGAGTGATCCATCGTCGTCGTAATGGTAGGTGAGCCGACGATTCGCGAGCTGCCTCGCCTCGCGCGACACCTCGGCCGCCTCCTGCACCCGACGAAACTGTCGCACGACCGTCTCGACGTGATGCGCCGTACCGTGGAGCGCGATGCTGAGCAGCATCTGCTCGGTGGCCGGGCATGCTACGCGGGTCAGGGCACGAACCTTGGAATAGCTCAGTTCGCCACGGGCCATCGCAGCGCCGATCTCCGGAAGACCTTCGAGCGCGTTTGCCACGCGGACTTTCTCGCGAGCGGCACCGATGTCGATGCCGCACTTCCAGTTGAGCCAGTGGGCGCAAGTCTGGGTGAGTCCGTCGTGCCAGCCCTTGCGGCGATCGAACTCGGCGATCAGGGCCAGCCAGCGCCGGTTGGCGGCGTTCAGGTGGCCGGAAAGTTCGGTGATCTGCGCCTCGAGCTCCGGCGTTGAAAGGCCAGCCCCTGCATTGAAATTTGCACCCGAATTCGCACCGTCCATGACGCTCTCCGAGGGGCTGTTGTTATATACAGTATGATACTTGAATTGCCTTTATTTGCAATAGGTTAGGCGTCCTTTGAAGCTTCGAAAACAGCGAAAAATTGCGATCCAACAAACGATCAACCGGCGTGTGTCGAACCCTGCTCGAGCAGGATGCGCAGCATGCGGCGCAGCGGCTCGGCCGCGCCCCAGAGCAACTGGTCGCCGACCGTGAATGCGGCAATGTACTGCCCGCCCATCGCGAGCTTGCGCACGCGTCCGACGGGTATGCCGAGCGTGCCGCTGACCCGCACCGGGCTCAGTTCCCGAATCGACGACTCGCGGTCATTCGGAACCAACCGCACCCATTCGTTGGCGCCCGCGATCAACTGCTCGATCTCGGCCAGCGGGAGGTCGCGCTTGAGCTTGATGGTCATCGCCTGGCTGTGGCAGCGCATGGCGCCGATGCGCACGCAGATCCCCTCGACCGGAATCGGGTCCGTCACGCGACCCAGTATCTTGTTGGTCTCCGCCGTGCCCTTCCATTCCTCGCGGCTGACGCCGTTGCCCATGTCCTTGTCGATCCAGGGAATGAGGCTGCCGGCGAGCGGCGCCCCGAACTGCGCCGTCGGCAGTTCGGCACTGCGCAGGCGCTCGGTCACCGCGCGATCGATGTCGAGGATGGCGCTCGCGGGGTCCTTCAGCAGACCCGCGGCGGACGCATGCGCTGCGCCCATTTGCTCGACGAGTTCGCGCATGTTGGGAGCGCCCGCGCCGGACGCCGCCTGGTAGGTCATCGTCGTGATCCACTCGACGAGCCCGGCGCGGAACAGGCCGGCGAGCCCGAGCATCATGAGCGAAACCGTGCAATTGCCGCCGACGTAGTCGCGGATCCCGGCGCGCAGACCCGCATCGATCACGTGGCGATTGACGGGGTCGAGGATGATGATCGCGTCGTCCTTCATGCGCAGCGCGGAGGCGGCGTCGATCCAGTAGCCCTTCCATCCCTTGGCACGCAGGCGCGGATGCACGTCGTTGGTGTAGTCGCCGCCCTGGCAGCTCAAGACGGTCTCACAGGCCGCCAGCGCGGCCAGGTCGTTCGCGTCCTGCAGCGGTCCGACGCGCTTGCCCACGTCCGGCGCGGCGCCGCCCGCCTGGGACGTGCTGAAGAACACGGGCTCGATGTGCTCGAAGTCGCGCTCCTCGCCCATGCGCTGCATGAGCACCGAGCCCACCATTCCACGCCAGCCGACGATGCCTGTCTTCACGCGTTACTCCGCCGGGATCAGAGGATCACTTCGCGCGCCGGCTCGCGCAGGTTGTACCAGGAACTCATGGCGTGGCCGTAGGCGCCCGCGTTCGCGATGAGGATCGTATCCCCCTCCGCGGTCGGAGGGAGCAGTCGCTCGTGGCCGAGGTAGTCCGCCGACTCGCAGATCGGACCGACGACGTTGTAAACCTCGGTGCCCGGCTCGCCGAGCCGCGACAGGTTGACGATGTCGTGGTGCGAGCCGTACAGCGCCGGACGGATGAGCGAGTTCATCCCCGTCGCGACGCCGATGTACTGCACGGCGCCCTTCCCCTTCATCTGCGTGACCTGGGTCAGCAGCACGCCGGCCTGTGCGACGAGGTAACGGCCGGGCTCGAGCCAGATCGCGAGCGCGGGCCAGCGCGTCCGCAGGTCCTCGATCACGCCCTGCAGCATCGTGAGGTCGACCGGCACCTGCCCGGGCTTCTCGGGCACGCCGAGGCCGCCGCCGAGGTCCATGAC
>DAOMFD010000035.1:0-15159 GCA_035429605.1 Steroidobacteraceae bacterium
TCCGGCTCGGTCTTGCGCAGCGCCGCGGCGTGCTCGAACACGAGCACGTAGCCGGTCGCGGGGCGCCAGCCCAGGTCCGCGAGGCAATCGAAGAGCGCGTCCCAGTTGTGGCCGAAGGTGGACGGAAAATCGAGCGCGGCGGCCACGCGGTCGAGCAGCTCGCTCTTGCTCCTGCAGTCGAAGAGGTCGATCCGCGTCGTATCGAGGCCAAGCGAGCGGGCCAGCGCGCAGACCGCGGCTGTCGCGGAGGCCGTCAGTGGCGCGACGTGGACCGGGCCCGCGCCGAAGGCTGCGGCGCGTTCGTTCACGGGTGGATCTCCACGCGTCGGAACGACCGGTAGTGGTCGTCGGTGTAGTAGTACGCCTCGGGCGGGTCACCGCCGGTGACGATGCGGCGCGCGCCGCGATCCGCCGATCCGGGCGTGGGGACCGTGTACTCGCGGTAGTAACCAGCCGGCTGTGCCGGCAACAGCCGCTCGCGGTTCTGGAACACGACTCCGTCGCGCGCATATGGGAACGGACCGCCGCGCCGGATGGCCTCGAGCGTATCGACGGCCTCAGGTGGCAGGAAATCCGGGTAGTGGGCGGATGCGACGGAGGAGGCCGCTGCGCCGGCCGAATCGGGCCCGGTGCCGTGGTGGCCGGACCACCACTGCATCCCGGCGATGAGCGCGAGCGCGACGACGACGATTCGCAGCTTGCCTGACATGGTGGTACGTCGATGCGGTGTGGCCGGGCCCGCCACCCGGAGAGCTTAGTCCGCCGCTGACTTCTGCTTCAGGCGCTGGTCCACGGTGGCCGCCGCGGCCTCGGCCCAGTTGTCGATGCGCGCCTTCAGCTGGTCCAGCGTGAGCGGCGTCTTGGCATTCTTGAGCTGCTGTCCCGGACCGTGGCGCACGACCATCCCCAGGGGCTCGCCGGTGACGCTGTCGGTAATGATCGCCTCGACCGACAGCATCACGTCCTGGCTGCGCTGGCCGGCCGCGCGCATCGCGGTGGAAAACACCAGCGCGGCAGGGACGAACTCATAGGGCTTCATGCCAGTGCTGCCGACCGCGACCGCGGTGACTGCCACGCGCAGGCGAGCGACGCCAGGGCCGGGCTCGGTCACCTGCGGCACCTCGCGGAGGGCGACCTCGCGCACCGAGTGCGTGAGGTAGGTGAGGATGTCGTCGAGCGTCTGCTGTGGCACCTGCTCGGTGGCCTCGGGCGTCGGGTAGAACACCACGTCGTCGACGATCATCGCGTGGTAATTCTCGCGGGTGAGCTTCGGGCTCAGCCAGCGTTCGAGCTTGTTGCCGGCGGCGCTCTTGGCGGGCTTCAGCTGCGAATAGTCGGGCAGGAAGCCCGAGTGCGGCACGTCGGCGGACCACGCGGGCGATGCGACCATGAACGTCGCCACCGCGACCAGACCCACCCGGACCCGGCGTCCGCCACCGAGGCGGCCGAATACACTCGTCATTCTCATGCGCTGCTCCATAGCTCGGCTCGGCCACGGCGCGGCGCGCTGTGGGGTTGCTCACATTCTATCCAAGGCCGGACTCGCGAGTCCCGGGCCGGTCACGTTTCCCGCCGCCCGGCGCGGCTATAATCCGCAACCCATGAAGCACCGCCGACCTATCGCAGCGCTCGCTGCCTGCATGCTCGCCGCGACGGCCAGCCTCGCCATGGCGCAGGGCTTCGGTTCCATCTCGAGCGGCAAGCGCATGCCAGACAGTGAGCCGGCGCCTGCCGCAGCGCAGGAGACGCCTGTCGTTGCGACGGCGACACCTCCGACGGAGTCGGAGCCTGCAGCCAGTCCGGCGGAATCGTCGGCGAGTGTGGCGACGTCGCCCGAGGTTACGCCGTCAATTGCTGCTCCGCAGGAGTCGGCTGCTGTATCGACCGCGCCACCTCCAGCGACCGAAGCTTCGAGTCTTCCTGCACCGGAACCCGTGGCGCCGGTCGTTCAGCCACAGGAATCGTCCGCGTCGAACGCAACCGCGGAGGAACCGGCAGCGTCGGGCGGGCCGGCACAGGCGCCTGCCTCGTCGGCCTCAATGACGCCGGCTGCGGTCGCCGAATCCGAGCCAACTCAGGCAGTTCCATCAGCTCAGGTAGCCGCGGCCGCGCCGCCGCAAGCGTTCTCCTCGCAATCGTCGATGCCAGCGGAGGCGGCCCGCGCGCCAGTCAACTGCGACGAAGCGAATCCATTCATCACGGGCTCGGCCGCCGTCGAATTCGCGCGCGCGTGCGCGGCGACCAATCCGTTCCTGTCGGGAACGGGGATCGCCACGGTCGCCATGAATGCGCCGTCCGGGTCGTTCGGCTCCGGCGCGGGCCCCGCGCTCGCCACGCCGGGTCCGACCGCCGAAGGGCAGGGCGCCGGCTCGGCTCCGGCGGTCAGCGGCGGCACGATGCCGTTCGGCGGCAGCTACGAGGATGCGATCGCCTCCGGCCCGCGCTCGCTCGAGACGGCCGATCGCGTGCTGGTGAAGAAGAGCGAGCGCATGCTGTACCTGATGCGCGCGGACCGGGTCATCGCCGAGTACCCGATCAAGCTCGGACTCAATCCGTACGGACCCAAGCGCAAGCAAGGCGATTTCCGCACGCCCGAGGGCGATTACCGGCTGGTGCGCCGCAATTCCCACAGCGATTTCTTCCTGGCGCTCGAGGTCTCGTATCCGAACGAGGCCGACGTCGAGCGCGCCCGCGAGATGGGCGCCGATCCCGGCGGGCTCATCATGATCCACGGCCAGCCGAACACGCCCCGCAAGCCCGCGTCGTACTACGCGAGCAAAGACTGGACCGACGGCTGCATCGCAGTGACCAATGCCGCGATGGTGGACATCTGGCTGCGCACCGACGTCGGGACGCCGATCGAGATCCGCCCGTGATGCATCCGGCGGAGGTGGTCGTCGCCGCGGGCGACGATCAGGATTCGGTCGACGCCCGCGTCACCCCGACCGGCAGCCTGGAGAACCTCTCCCAGCAGGAAGTCGACCGCCTGCTCGACTCGTCGCGCGGCGGGCTGTATCCGCTGTTCCGCCGCTGCTCGCTCGCGGTGCTGAACGCGGGCGGCGAGACCGACGACGCGCGCGCCATCTTCGAGCGCTATGCCGACTACGAGATCCGCATCGTGCGCCAGGCCTGGGGCATCAAGCTCGAGCTGCGCAATGCGCCGGCCGGCGCCTTCGTCGACGGCCGCATGATCCGCGGCATCCAGGAGCACCTGTTCGCGGTGCTGCGCGACATCCTCTACATCCACGGCGAAGTGTACGAGCACGGCAGCGTCGAGCTGACGGACACGCAGGGGATCACCAACGCGGTGTACCGCATCCTGCGCAACGCGGGCGTGCTGAGACCGCGCGTGCGGCCGGACATCGTCGTCTGCTGGGGCGGCCACTCGATCGGCCGCGAGGAGTACGACTACACCAAGCGCGTGGGCTACGAGCTGGGACTGCGCGGCCTGAACGTGTGCACGGGCTGCGGCCCGGGCGCGATGAAGGGCCCGATGAAGGGCGCCACCATCGGCCACGCCAAGCAGCGCATCCACGACGGGCGCTACATCGGCATCACCGAGCCCGGCATCGTCGCGGCCGAGCCGCCCAATGCGATCGTGAACCAGCTGGTGATCATGCCGGACATCGAGAAGCGGCTCGAGGCGTTCGTGCGCACCGGACACGGCATCCTGGTGTTCCCGGGCGGCGCCGGCACGGCCGAGGAAATCCTCTACCTGATGGGAATCCTGCTCGACCCGGCGAATGCACAGCAGCCGTTCCCGGTCGTGTTCACGGCGCCGGAGTCGAGCCGCGAGTACTTCGCGCAGATCGACGCGTTCCTGGCCGCGACGCTGGGTCAGCGCGTGCGCGACCGCTACCGCATCGTCGTCGGCGATCCGGCGGAAGCCGCGCGCGAAATGCAGCGCGGCATGGACGCCGTGCGCGAATTCCGGCGGCGCGCGAGCGACGCTTACAACTACAGCTGGACGCTCGCGATCGACCAGGAACTGCAGCGGCCCTTCGAGCCGACGCACGAGGCGATGGCGCAACTCGACCTCGACCGCGAGCTGCCGCCGCACCGGCTCGCCGCGCAACTGCGGCGGGCGTTCTCCGGCATCGTCTGCGGCAACGTGAAGGACCACGGCATCCGCCTGATCGAGCAGCACGGCCCCTTCGAGATCCACGGCGACAAGGAACTGCTCGCGCCGCTCGACGCGCTGCTCGAGTCGTTCGTGCGCCAGCGGCGCATGCGGCTGGCGGCCGATTACCGGCCCTGCTACCGCGTCGTCACCTGACCTCGCCTAACTGTGACCCAGTACCGGACGTAGCCCCCGGTCCACCGTAGCCTGCCGTCAGTCGAGTGGTGACCGCCATGACTGACCATAAGAATCCCAGCAGCGACCCGGCCCCGGCCGAGACGGCAGAACCGTCGGCGCCCGGGCGCCGCTCCAAGTTCGGAGCGGCCGCCGACGGCTGGGACGCCTATAACGACTGGCTGGAGCGCGTCCGGGCCCAGCAGGGCCGGATCTCGCGGCAGGCCGTGGTGGCCAAGTCGCTCTACACCGTCTCTAGCTACCGGAACTGGGCCGACAAGGCCCGGGACGCCTTCGACAAGGGCAAGTGACCCCCTCCGGGCCCGGCGCGGCTACCATATATATGAGTGAGGCATCCGGCGGGGTCGATTGAGCCTGCCGGCCTTCGGGTCATGGAACGGTTCCTCAAGTGGCTGGACGACTGGGACGACCTGCTCGGCATGCTGCGGGTGCAGGCGCGACCCATCGTCGTGACCCTGTTGCTGCTCGGGGTGTTCCTGGCGGTGGCCGGTGCCGTGCTGGTCTTCGGCGCACCCGAACTGCTCGCCTCGCCCTGAGGGCGATTGCATGAACGACCGGGAAATCCCCGACCGCGGAGAACTGCGCGGGCGCCTGACCGACGAACAGTGGCGCATCACCCAGGAGAAGGGCACCGAGCGCCCGTTCACCGGGCGCTACCTGCACAACCCGGAGCAGGGCGTGTACAGCTGCGTCTGCTGCGGACAGGAACTGTTCACGTCCCAGGCGAAGTACGACTCGGGGTCGGGCTGGCCGTCGTTCTGGCTGCCGCTCGCCGGCGACCGCGTCGCCGTGCACCGGGACACGAGCCACGGGATGATCCGCCAGGAAGTCACCTGCGCGCGCTGTGGTGCGCACCTGGGCCACGTCTTCGACGACGGGCCGCAGCCGAGCGGCCTGCGCTACTGCGTCAATTCCGCATCGCTCGACTTCAAGGCAGAGGAGCCACCGAAGTAACGCCGACGTCACCGCACCGCGGGATTCAGGCTGTAGGTCCCGGTGAGCCGCGCCTCGGCGAGCACGTGGCCGGCGATCGCCTTCGCGACCTGCGGTCCGGTGAAGGCGCCGTCCACGGGGCAACGCGCGAGGTCCGTCGCGTACAGCACGAAGTGATAGTGGTGCAGGAGCTCGTCGTTCCACGGCGGGCACGGGCCGTCGTAGCCGAAATACTGGCCGCCCATCTCGCTGTCGCCGGCGAACCACGACGTGTAGTCGTTGATGCCCTGGCGTGAACCGGCCGGTCCGGCGGGGGACTGCTTGCCGCGCGCGGTGATCCCGTTCGAGCAGGCGCCCGCTGCGATCTCGACGACCGTCGGCGGGATGTCCACCATCGCCCAGTGGTGAAAATCGGCCCGCGGCAGCGAGGCCGGCACGCTGCGTCCTTCCTGGTTCACGTCGTCGGGCCGGGTCGGCACGTCGGGATCCACGCACAGCAGGACCAGCGATTTCGCGGCCGAGGGCACGCCGCTCCAGCGCAGGTGGGGATTGCGATTGGCGCTCATGCGCACGTGGGCCGCAGGGTCGGGGGCGCAGAAGGTGTACTCGTCCGGGATGCGCTGTCCGTGGCCGAAACTCGTGGACATGATCTGCATGGTTCACCTCCGGTCCCGGCGGCGGGACCGACCGCAGTGAGTACAGGTCCGATTCTGGCACACTGCACGCTCGCCGATGGCGGAGGTGTCTTGGTGCAGAGTGGATTCAGGCCGCCCGTTCCGCAGGCGGCGACGATCCCGGGGCCGGCGGGCGCACTCGAAGCGCGTGTCGAGGACCCGGCGGCGCACGTGCGACCACGGGCGGTCGGCGTCGTGTGCCATCCGCACCCGCTGCACGGCGGCACGATGCAGAACAAGGTCGTCCACACGCTGGCACGCGCGATGCAGGAACTCGGGGTGCCGACCGTGCGCTTCAACTTTCGCGGCGTCGGCGGCAGCGCCGGAGCGTACGGCGACGGCGTGGGAGAGATCGAGGACGCGCGTGCCGTCGTCGCGTGGGCACGCGAGCGCTGGAGTTGCGACGCGCTCTGGCTCGGCGGCTTCTCGTTCGGGTCAGCGGTGGCTCTGCAGCTGTCAGTACAGATTGCGCCGGCGGCGCTCATCACGGTCGCACCGCCCGTCGGGCGACTGCTGCTCGATCCGGTCGCGCGTCCCGCGTGCCCGTGGCTCGTGGTGCAGGGCGAGCGCGACGAACTGGTGGATTTCGCGACCGTGCGGGCGTGGGTCGCGGGTTACGACCCGCCGCCCCGCTTCGCAGCGATGCGCGAGGCGGAGCACTTCTTCCACGGCAGGCTCGGCGAGCTGCGCGCCGTGGTCAGCGATTTTCTCTCGGGAATTCCAGCCTTTTCGGGCTGAGGCCGACTCCGCGGACGGGAGTGGCGAGGGGCGGAACCGGGGCGGCGGTGCGCCGCCCCGGTCTGAAACCGGATCGGTTCAGTTCACCATGCCCTTCAGGTTCTTGAGCGGCATGACGCGAACCTTCTTGCTGGCCGGCTTGGCCTTGAAGGTCATCTTCTCGCCCGTGAACGGGTTGATGCCTTCGCGCGCCTTGGTGGCGGGCTTCTTCACGACCTTCATCTTCGCGAGGCCGGGGAGCGTGAACAGGCCGTGGGCCTTCAGGCTCTTCTTGATGACCGTCGCGAGCGAGTCGAACACGGCACCGACCTGCTTCTTGGACAACCCGGTGTCCTTGGAAATCGCCGCAAGGATGTCGGACTTCGTCGGTGCAGAACTCTTCTTAGCCATTTAAGTCTCCTGTGGATGGATCGCGGGCCGCTGGCCCCGTAAATCTTCGGCGCGCAGGAAAATAGCACAAGATTCCAGCGTATTTAAGCGCTCGCGCGCCTTTTTTTTCCGTGCCGCAGCGTCAGCCGGCGAAGAACTCGCGCTTGAACTGCACCGAGTACTTCGACGCCTGGCCCGCTGGAATGGCGCTGATGTCGAACACCAGGATCTCGTTGCCGCTGATGGCGACCTCGCCGATGAAATACACCGACGAGCCCTCCGTGATGCGACGCATCGTGAGTTCCTTCAGCTGGCCGTTGAGATTGTACGCCGTCGCGGTCACCGCGGCGTCGACGGGGGTCGTCGTGCCGTCGGCGTTCTTCTTCAGCACCGAGACATTGAGCAGCACGCGGTTGGCGCTGCGCTGGATGCCGTACGCGCGGGCTACATCCGGAGTGAGAACATCGGAGCGCACTGCGTTGTAATGCAACTGAAAATCGCCGAAATCACGCGAGGTCGGCTCGCTGGGCGCGGCGGTCTGCGCGGTGCCCTGGTCCGGCCCGCCCTGGCCGCAGCCCGCGATCGCGGCCATGGTGCAGGCGAGGAGCAGCGGAAGAATGCGCGCGGCGCTCGACATCGTCGTATCCCCTTGTGATGCCGATGATCGATGGTCCAACTATATTCCAAGACCTGCCGCAGCGCTGCGAGTTCCGGAGTCAGTCGCAGCCGACGATGGCCCGCAGTCCCGGCGCCAGGGGCCCGACGTCCCGGACGCGCACCCGCTTGTCCCGTCCGGCGAGCCCGTGCTCGATGGTCACCCGCGCGCGTGGCACGCCGAATTCCGCTGCCAGGAACGTGACCAGCGCGTCGTTGGCACGCCCATCCACCGGCGGCGCGTTGAGCCGGATCTTCACGCGGTCGCCGAACGTCCCGGCAAACTCGCTCCTTGCCGCGCGCGGCTGGACCCGCACCTCGAGGACCAGGTCGGCGCCGTCGCGGCGGGAAGTGGCCACCGCTCGCCTCAGCGCAGCAGGATCAGCAACGCCTGCAGCGCAATCACCACGAACAGCGGCGACAGGTCCAGGCCCGCCACGGGTGGCAGGACCCTGCGGACCGGGCCGAGGAGCGGCTCGCAGATCGCGTCGAGCAGCCTGGTTGCCGGGCTGGCCGTGCCTGGCGCGATCCAGCTCAGTAGCGCGTACAGGATCACCGCGACGCTGTAGAACTGCAGGACCGTCTGCGCCAGGGACAGGGCGCCGACGACGAGCATGTCCACGGGCGCGAAACCGCCGCCAGCGGCCAGCCGCAGCAGCGCCGTGCCCACCAGCTGCACGAGCACGAGCGCCACGATGGACGCCACGTCGAAGCGACCGACCGGCTTCAACACGCGGCGCAGCGGCAGCACCACCGGGCCGGTGAAGCGCAGCACCGCCTGACCGAGCGGATTGCGGAAATCCGCCCGGACCAGCGGCAGGATCACCCGCAGCAGGAACGCGACGACGACCAGTGTCACCAGTGTGTCGAGGATGAAGAGGATCGCTGCCATCGGTTCTAAGCTCCGCCAGACTGGACCGCGAGTTCGGCCGAACGCCGGGCAGCAGCTTCGACCGCGCGTCGCACAGTGTCGCGCATACCGCCCGCTTCGAACACCGCCAGTGCAGCGGCGGTGGTGCCACCCTTGGAGGTGACCTGCTCGCGCAGCACCGCCGGTTCGACGCCGCTCTCGGCGGCCATGCGACCGGCGCCGCGTGCCGTCTCGGCGGCGAGGCGCCGCGCTGTCTCGTGAGGCAGGCCGAGCGCGATGCCCGCGGCCTCGAGCGCCTCGACCAGCAGGAAGAAATAGGCCGGGCCGCTGCCGGAGATCGCGGTGGCGGCGTCCATCTGCGACTCGTCGTCGAGCCAGATCGTCTCGCCGGCCGCCGCCATCAGCCGCTCGACCGCACGTCGATCGTCGGCCGTCACGCCCGGCCCGGCATGGAGGGCGGTGATGCCGGCCCCGATCAGCGCGGGACGATTCGGCATGGCCCGCACGGTCGGGATCGAGCGTCCGAGCCAGCGCGCGAGATCGGCGAGGCGCACTCCAGCCGCGACGGAAACGACGAGATGGCGACCGGTGGCGAGGCCGGGCGCAATCTCGCGAGCAGCCTGCGGCATGTCCTGGGGCTTGACGGCGAGCACCACGAGGTCCGCCTGCGCGACGGCCGTGCGATTGTCCGAGGCGCCCTGGACACCGAATTCGTACGCGAGGCGTTCGAGCTGGGCGGGAACCGGATCGGCGACCCGTATCGAGTTCACGGGCGCGCCGTGGCGCAGCAGGCCGCCAATCAGGGCCGTGCTCATGTGTCCGCCGCCGATGAAGGCGATGCGCATGCCGAATCCTCCGGATCAGTTGCGCGGCCCGAAGACCGCCGTGCCGACGCGCACGATCGTGGCGCCTTCCAGGACCGCCGCCTCGAGGTCGTCGCTCATGCCCATGGACAGCGTGTCGAGCGCATGTCCCTGCCGGCGCAGGTCGTCGTGCAGTTCACGCAGCCGGCGGAATGGCTCGCGTTGTGCCATTTCTCCCGCCGCTGGCTCGGGCATGCACATGAGTCCGCGCAGCCGGAGGCGCGGCAGGCCGGTCACCACGGCGGCGAGGTCCGCGACCGACTCGGGCGCGACGCCGCCCTTGCCGGCCTTCCCGGAGACCTTGACCTGCAGCAGCACGTCGAGCGGCCCGGCGTAATGCGGGCGCTGGGCGCTCAGGCGCTCGGCGATGCGCGGCCGGTCGACGGTGTGCACCCACTGGCAGGCTGCGGCGACGTCGCGCGTCTTGTTCGCCTGCAGCTGGCCGATGAAGTGCCAGGTGAGGGGCAGGTCGCGCAGCGAGTCGATCTTCGGGATCGCCTCCTGCACGTAATTCTCGCCGAACTCGCGTTGCCCGGCCGCGGCCGCGGCACGCACCATCTCCGCCGGCTGTTGCTTGCTCACCGCCAGCAGGCGCACCTCCGCCGGGTCCCGCCCGGCCCGGCCGGCCGCGGCCGCGATCCGGGCTGTGACCGCGGCCAGGCGATCGGGCAAGAACTGCGGAACGGTTAACATATTGGGGTCCGAGGCACTGATCTATACTGCGATGGCCCGCGCGGACCACCCGGATTTCGAGCCGGGGCGCGGGCGAGAGGGAGCCAAGATGGCCGTCGACATCGCCCAGCTGCTGGCATTTGCCGTCAAGAACAAGGCCTCCGACCTGCACCTGTCGGCAGGCGTGCCGCCCATGATCCGCGTCGACGGCGACATGAAGCGGATCAACATGCCGCCGCTGACGCACAAGGAAGTGCACAGCATGGTGTACGACATCATGAATGACAAGCAACGGAAGGCGTATGAAGAGTTCTACGAGACGGACTTTTCGTTCGAGATCCCGAAGCTCGCGCGCTTCCGCGTCAACGCGTTCAACCAGAACCGCGGCGCCGCCGCCGTGTTCCGCAACATCCCCTCGGTGGTGCTGTCGCTCGACGACCTGAACGCGCCGAAGATCTTCAAGGACATCGCGATGCAGCCGCGCGGCCTGGTGCTCGTCACCGGCCCGACCGGCTCCGGCAAGTCCACGACGCTCGCCGCGATGATCAACTACGTCAACGACAACCGCCCCGACCACATCATCACGATCGAGGACCCGATCGAGTTCGTGCACGAGTCGAAGCGCTGCCTGATCAACCAGCGCGAGGTGCACCGCGACACGCTCGGGTTCAGCGAGGCGCTGCGCTCCGCCCTGCGCGAGGACCCGGACGTGATCCTGGTCGGCGAAATGCGCGACCTGGAGACCATCCGCCTCGCGCTGACGGGCGCGGAGACGGGCCACCTGGTGTTCGGCACGCTGCACACCAGTTCGGCGGCCAAGACCATCGACCGCGTGGTCGACGTGTTCCCGGCGGCGGAGAAGGAGATGGTGCGCGCGATGCTCTCCGAGTCGCTGCGCGCGGTCATCTCGCAGACGCTGCTGAAGCGCATCGGCGGCGGCCGCATCGCGGCGCACGAGATCATGATCGGCACCCCCGCGATCCGCAACCTGATCCGCGAGGGCAAGATCGCGCAGATGTACTCGGCGATCCAGACCGGCCAGGCGGCCGGCATGCAGACGCTCGACCAGTGCCTGAAGGAGCTGCTGCAGAAGGGCCTGATCACCAAGGAAGAGGCGCGATTCCGCGCGCAGAACAAGGAGGACTTCTGACCGCCGGCTGCGGCCGGGCGGCTGGGAGCTTAAATCATGGACCGCGACCAGGGCATCAAGCTCATGCAGGACCTGCTGCGCCGCATGGTGGAGCGCAAGGGGTCGGACCTGTTCATCACCGCGGGGTTCCCGCCGGCGATCAAGATCGACGGCGAGATCAAGCCGCAGACCAACCAGCCGCTCACGCCCGAGCAGTCGCAGCTGCTGGTGCGCGCGATCATGAACGATCGCCAGACCAAGGAGTTCGACGCCACCAAGGAGTGCAACTTCGCCATCGCGCCGCCCAGCATCGGCCGCTTCCGCGTGAGCGCGTTCGTGCAGATGGGGCTCACCGGCGCGGTGCTGCGCACCATCAACGTCAAGGTGCCGACGATCGACGAGCTCGAGCTGCCGCCGATCCTCAAGGAAATCGTCATGTCGAAGCGCGGCCTGGTGATCCTGGTCGGCGCCACCGGCTCGGGCAAGTCCACCTCGCTCGCGGCGATGCTCGACTACCGCAACGACAAGACGGCGGGCCACATCATCACGATCGAGGACCCGATCGAGTACGTGCACACCCACAAGAACTGCGTGGTCACGCAGCGCGAGGTGGGGGTGGACACCGACAGCTGGCAGATGGCGCTCAAGAACACGCTGCGCCAGGCGCCGGACGTGATCCTGATCGGCGAAATCCGCGACCGCGACACCATGGAGTACGGGATCCAGTTCGCCGAGACGGGGCACCTCGTGCTCGCGACGCTGCACGCCAACAGCGCCAACCAGGCGATGGACCGCATCATCAACTTCTTCCCCGAGGACCGGCGCGAGCAGCTGCTCATGGACCTGTCGCTCAACATCCGCGCCATGATCGCGCAGCGGCTGATCCCGCGCGAGGCCGGCAAGGGCCGCATCGCCGCGATGGAGGTCATGCTCAACACGCCGCTGATCGCCGACCTGATCTTCCGCGGCGAGGTGAGGGCCATCAAGGAGATCATGGCCAAGTCGAACCGGCTCGGCATGAAGACCTTCGACCAGGCGCTCTACGACCTGTACGAGACCGGCCTGATTTCCTACGAAGAGGCACTCAGGAACGCCGACTCGAAGAACGAGATCCGGCTGCGCATCAAGCTCGAGAGCAAGCGCGCCGACCGGGGGCACCTCGACGAGACGGGCAAGCTCAAGATCGTGGAGGAAGAGGAATAGGACCGCACGCATGACGGCGACCGACATCGACAGCACCAACACGTCGGCCGAGCGGGTCCTGAGCGACTCGACCTCGGGCGCCGACTCCGACCGCAATTTCGTGCTGAACACGCGGCCGCTGTTCAAGCTCATGGTCGCCAAGAAGGCGTCCGACCTGTTCTTCACGGCGAACTCGCCGATCAAGATCAAGATCGAGGGCCGCATCATGCCGATCAACCGGCAGGTGCTCACCGCCGAGCAGGTGCGCCAGGCCGCCTACGGCCTGATGAACCAGGAGCAGATCGACTACTTCCAGCAGGAGCTCGAGATCGACTTCGCGATCTCCGAGCCCGGCCTCGGCCGCTTCCGCGTCGCGGTGTTCCACCAGCGCGGCAACCCGGCGATGGTGCTGCGCTACATCACGGCCGAGATGCCGACCTTCGAGGAACTCGGGCTGCCGCCGATCATGAAGGAAATGGTCATGATCAAGCGCGGGCTGGTGCTGATGGTGGGCGCCACCGGGTCGGGCAAGTCCACCTCGCTCGCCGCGATGATCAACCACCGCAACCTCAATTCGTCGGACCACATCCTCACGGTCGAGGACCCGATCGAGTTCCTGCACACGAACAAGAAGTCGATCGTCAACCAGCGCGAGGTCGGGCTCGACACCAAGTCGTTCCACCGCGCGCTGCGGAGCGCCATGCGTGCCGCCCCGGACGTGATCCTGATCGGCGAGATCCGCGACCGCGAGTCGATGGAATACGCGATCACCTTCGCGGGCACCGGGCACCTGTGCCTCGCGACGCTGCACGCGAACAACGCCCCGGAGGCGCTGGACCGCATCATCAACATGTTCCCGCGCGACCAGCACTCGCAGATCTTCCTCGACCTGTCGCAGTACCTGAAGGCGATCCTTTCGCAGCGGCTGGTCATGGGCAAGGAGAAGAAGCGCTGCGCGGCCGTGGAGGTGCTGCTGAACACCCCGCACGTGCAGGAGCTCATCAAGGTCGGCGACGTGATCGGCGTCAAGGAGGCCCTGGTCCGCAGCGCGGAGAAGGGCATGCAGAGCTTCGACGTCGCGCTCTACCAGCTCTACCAGGACGGCAAGGTCACGCTCGAGGAGGCGCTGCAGAACGCCGACTCGCGCGCCAACCTCGAGGCCAAGATCAACTTCGGCTGACAGGTGACAGGGGACATTCTCCTATTTCCATTCTCCTATTTCTCGTCCGAGAAATAGGAGAATGTCCCCGGATACACGGCGTTAGCGTCGAACACCGGCCCGTCCACGCACACGCGCTTTATCACGAGACCGGTCCCGGTGACGACCGGGACGGCGCAGCCGGCGCAGCCGCCGACGGCGCACGCCATGAACTCCTCGAGCGAGACCTGGCACGGCACGCCGAACCGGCGCGCGACCTTCGCCGCGGACTGCAGCATCGGCGTGGGTCCGCACGCGAACATCTCGACCTCGCCGAGCGCCGCAGCGTCCAGCGACCCGAGCCATTCGGCCGCGAGGTCGGTGACGAACCCGTGGTAGCAGCCGGCAAAGCCGGCCATCGTCGCGAGCCGGCTCGGCACGCCCCAGTCGTCGAGCAGCGGCATGCAAGCGATCGTGCCGTCCGGCATGCCCGGCACGAGGATCGTCGAGGGCCGCGTGCGGAACGGGAACGGGATCTCCGAGCCCATGAGCACGAGTGGCTGCCAGTGCGCATCGTCGCGTGCCTGCAGTGACTCGGCGAGGAACACCATCGGCGGGATCCCGACGCCGCCGCCGACCAGCAGCGTTCGCGGGCGCGCCGGGGAGGGCGTGAACCCCTTGCCGATCGGGCCCAGCACCGGGATCGTGGCACCCGCCGGTCGTTTCGAGAGCGCCTCGAGGCCCGGGCCCACGATCTTGAACAGGAGGTCGATCCAGCCAGCCGCTGGATCCACCCTCATGATCGACAACGGACGCCGCATGGGAATCTGCGGGTCACAGGTGAGGTGCACGAAGCTGCCGGGCGTGGCCGCGGCCGCGCACCTCGGTGCCCGCAGCCGCACGACGAACTGCCGGCCGGGGTGCTCCTGCGTCGCGAGCAGCTCCGCGTCCTCGACGAAGATCGTCCCGCGGTGTTCCCGGCCGCTCATACGGCCCGGCGCCCTGCCTCGACGTTGCGCGCCTGCACGTTGCGCACGATCGTGGCAAGCACGGCCATGCGCACGGCGACGCCGTTGCCGACCTGCTGGCGGATCGCGGATTGCGGCCCGTCCGCCACCTCGCTCGTGATCTCGACGCCGCGGTTCATCGGGCCCGGATGCATGACGATGGCGTCGGGCTTCGCCCGCCGCAGGTTCTCCGCCGTGATGCCCCACTCGCGATTGAACGCGTCGGCATCGAGCTTGTCGGCGTCGGGCATGCGCTCGCGCTGGATGCGCAGCGCCATCACCACGTCGGCGTCGCGGATGCCGTCCGCGAGCGACGTGTGCCGGCTGGCGCCGGCCAGCTCGCCGGCGGCTGGCATGAGGCTCGCGGGACTCACGAGGCGCAGCTGGCCCACGCCCAGCGTGAGCAGCGCGCGTCCCGTGGACCGCGCCACGCGCGAATGCAGGATGTCCCCGACGATGGCAACGCTCAAGGCCGAGAGGTCTCCCTTGCGCTGGCGGATGGTGAGCGTGTCGAGCAGGCCCTGCGTCGGGTGCGAGACGTGCGCCTCGCCGGCATTCAGCACGCTCACGTGGGGCGCGACGTGCGCGGCCACGTAGGCGGGCAGCCCGGGCTC
>DAOMFD010000036.1:0-12632 GCA_035429605.1 Steroidobacteraceae bacterium
CAACCCGGGCTCGGTGATCCTCTCCGGCGAGATGATGCTGCGCTACATGGGCTGGTACGAGGCCGCCGACGCGATCATCGCTTCCATGGATCGCACCATCGGCCAGAAGACCGTCACCTACGACTTCGCGCGGCTCATGGCGGGCGCGACCGAGGTGAAGTGCAGCGAGTTCGCCGACGCGATGATCCGCAACCTGTAGGCAGCGCAGGCCCGGGAGCGGCGGGAACCACAGCTTGAACCTCAAGGTCGCCAAGGCGCGCACCCGCGACGAGCTGATCCGCGAGTGCGCGCAGGCGCTGGTCGACTCGTTCGCGGACTACAACGCGGATTTCCGCGCGATCACGCAACGCGCCCGCCAGCGCTTCGAGGACCGGGACTGGCGCGGCAGCCAGCGTGACGCGGTCGAGCGCATCGATCTCTACCGCAAGTACGTCGCCGGGGCCGTCGAGGTCATGCGCCACGAGCTGGGCGACGACGTGCACGAGCGCGCGGTGTGGTCGAGCATCAAGCGGCGCTTCGCCGAGATCATCGATCCGGTCCCGGACAGCGACTTCCCGAAGACCTTCTTCTCGTCGGTGACGCGCCAGACGTTCGGCACCGTGGGCGTGGACCCGGCGGTCGAGTTCGTCGCGCTCGACATGGACCCGCTCGGCAGCGTCAAGACCCACGTCGAGACCAAGGTCTACGTCAACCGCGGCTCGGTCGAACTGCTGGTCGAGGAACTGCTGGCCGACTTCCGCTTCCGCACCCCGTACCGCGACTTCGACCTGAGCGTCCGTCGCGTGTCCGACGAGATCAAGGCCGCCCTCGACGCGGGTGGCGAACGTCGCACGATCGAGCGCCTCGAGGTCATCAAGGAAGTCTTCTACCAGATGACCCGCGCGTACCTCGTCGGGCGCATCAGCGGGCGCGACTGGACGCTGCCGTTCGTCGTCGCCCTGCGTAACTGCGAGAGCGGCGTGCTGGTCGACGCGATCATGCTCGACGAGCCCAGCGTGAGCGTGCTGTTCAGCTACACGCGGTCCTATTTCCACGTCGACCTCGCGCACGTGGGCGAGGTGGTCAGGTTTCTCAAGGAGATCCTGCCCCGCAAGTGGGTGAGCGAGCTCTACACCGTGCTCGGCCGCGCCAAGCAGGGCAAGACCGAGCGGTTCCGGGAACTGTTCCGGCACCTGCAGAGCTCCGACGACCAGTTCGTGCTGGCGCCCGGCGAGAAGGGTCTCGTGATGGTGTGCTTCACCCTGCCCTCCTTCGACGTCGTGTTCAAGGTCATCCGCGACAACTTCCCGGATCAGAAGAACATCCAGCGCCAGGACGTGCTCGCGAAGTACGACCTCGTGTTCAAGCACGACCGCGCCGGCCGCCTCGTCGACGCGCAGGAATACAAGCTGGTCAAGCTGCCGCGGGCGCGCTTCGCGCCGGACCTGCTCGAGGAAATGCTCGCCGAGACGGCCAACACCGTCCACGAGGAAGGCGACGACCTGGTGATCGGGCACATGTACGTCGAGCGTCGCATGACGCCGCTCAACCTGTACGTGCGCACGGCGACCCGCCAGCAGGCGGAGAAGGCTGTCCTCGACTACGGGCAGTGCATCCGCGACCTCGCGGTCACCAATATCTTTCCGGGCGACCTGCTGCTCAAGAATTTCGGCGTGACGCGCAACGAGCGCGTCATCTTCTACGACTACGACGAGCTGTGCCTGGTGACCGACTGTCGCTTCCGCGAGATCCCGGAGCCCAGCCACGAGGAAGACGAGATGCGGGGCGAGACCTGGTACTACGTCGGCGACAACGACGTGTTTCCGGAGACGTTCATCGACTTTCTCGGCTTCGACCCGGGCCTGAAGCAGGTGTTCCTCGAGGCGCACCGGGAGATCCTGACTGCCGAGTGGTGGCGCGGCATCCAGGAACGGCTGCGCGAGGGCGACCTGCTCGAGGTGCTGCCGTATCACAAGCACCGCGTGCGCGTGTTCAGCAGCATGGTATGAACACCTCGACCAGGCCACCGCTCTGGCTGCTGGCACTGCTGCTGGTGCTGGCATTCGCGTTCCAGGGGACGCGCGGCATCTGGGAGCCAGATGAAGGCCGGTATACCTCCGCTGGACTGAACATGCTGTCGAGCGGGGACTGGGTCCTGCCGACCATTGACGGCGAGCACCCGCACCTGACCAAGCCCCCGCTCACCTACTGGGCGCTCGCGTCGAGCTTCGGCCTGCTCGGGCGCAACGAGTGGGCGGCGCGACTGCCGGGAGCACTGGCCTTCGTCGGCACGGGCCTGCTCCTCTTTGGTCTCGGCCGGAAGTTCTGCCCGGGGAAACCCTGGCTGCCGGCCGTCGTGTATGCGCTCTCGCTCGCGCCATTCATGGCCGCGAACGTCGTGTCGACGGACATCCTGCTCGTGTTCTTCGAGACAGCGGCCATGTACGCGTTCGTGCGCGCCTGGCAGCCGGGAGGCGGCATCGACCGGCGCTGGATCCGTCCGATGTGGCTCGCCTGGGGCCTCGCATTCATGACCAAGGGCCCGCCCGGGCTGCTGCCACTGGCAGCGGTGGCCGGGATGCTCGCGCTGCGCGACCGCGCTGCGTTGAAGCGCATCTTCGACCCGCTGGGGCTGCTCGCTTTCGGCGTCGTCGCGTTCACGTGGTTCGCGGTCGTCATCGCGCAGGACCCGTCGCGGCTCGGCTACTTCGTCGGCTACGAGGTGTACGACCGCGTGTTCACCTCCGCGCACGACCGCAATGCCGAGTGGTACGGCGCGCTGCTCGTCTACGGACCGGTGTTCCTGTTCGGCGCGCTGCCCTGGTGGCCGCTGGCGCTCGCGGCCGCCGGCGGGCCGCGGCGCGCGTGGCACACGCTGCGCGCCAGGATCGAGGCGCGCGACCCCGATTGGTGGTTGCTGCTGTGGTGGCTGCTGCTGCCGCTCGCAGTCTTCTGCCTGGCGCGGTCGCGATTACAACTCTACGTGACGCCCCTGTTCGTGCCGCTCGCACTCATCCTGGCGCGACCGCTCGCGAAGTCCGGGAAGCTCGGCGCAGCGAGGCTCGCCGCCGTCGCGGGCGTCACGTCGGTGGCGCTGATCACGCTCAAGGGCATCGCCGGGCACGTCCACACCGGCCGGGACGCACGCGACATGGCGGCGGCGATCCGCAAGGTCGTGGACCCGCGCTCGATCGACGGCATCGTGTTCGTCGGCATGCGTCCGTTTTACGGCCTCAGGCTGTACCTGGACCTGCCCATCGAGGGAGTGCAGGTCGGGCCGAAGCGCGGCGACTATTCCCAGTTCGTGGCGGCAGAGGACCTCTGCTCGGAGCTGGCCACCGGTGAAAGAAACGTGTACGCGATGAAGGAAGGCCGCTCCGCGGGCTTCGGCACCGCGGTCCAGCAGTGCGGCGGGCTGACCGCGATCCGCATCGGCCGCTTCAACGCCGACGGCAACAAGATCGCCCTGTTCTCCGTCGGCGCGCGCTGAGACACGTCCGCCCGCCATGGGAGCCGCTCGCCGACGGCGAGGCTTCGCCTGCGGCCGCGCCGATCTGACGCAATGCGATTAAGTTGCGTTCAGTTTCCAGCGGGGCTAGCCTTGGCCAAGCACGCGAACGCGTGTCCGCTTCCGGGACCGGAAGCGCAGGGGGAGAGCCATGAGCGCAACGGCCCGAAGATGGCCGGCGATTGTGGTGGCGGCAGCAGCACCCGTGGCCGCCATGCCCGCCGCTGTTGCCGCGGACGCGCCGGCCCCCGACCAAGCGCTCGAGGAAATCATCGTCACCGGGTCGCGGATCCCCCGCGCGGACTTCGAGTCAGCGAGTCCCGTCGTCACCATTCCGCAGGACCGGTTTGAGCAAGCGCCTGCCCCGACCCTCGAGGCTACGCTCTATTACTTGCCCCAATTTGCCGGCGGCACGAACGGCACGTCCAACAACGACTTGGACAATCCGCAGGGCCAGGCGCAGGTCGCGCTTCGGGGTCTTGGCCCCCAGGCAACGCTGGTGCTCGTGGACGGAAGGCGGCTCATTCCGGCGAACGGCAATGGGGTTCCCGACGTCAACGTGATCCCGCCATCACTCGTGGAACACGTCGAGCTCCTCACGGGCGGAGCTTCCGCAGTGTACGGCAGCGACGCTCTCGCCGGGGTCATGAATATTCGCCTGAGGCACAACTACGAGGGCCTCGAATTTGCGGGCGACTGGGGACAGACGGGTCGCGGCGACGGCCAGACGTACACCGCAACGCTGACGGCGGGCACAGACTTCGGCGATGGGCGTGGCGCCATCATGGGGTCGGTCGCCTACTCCGACCGCTCCCTCGTGACACAGTCTGAACGGAAATACTCCCGGGTTGGGCTGCTGTGGGTCGGCCCCGGGGGTGGCCAGGGACCGGGCGGCCAGTTCGTCGGGAGCGGGTCGAACAACATTCTCGAAGGGCGGTACGCGGCCGGGAGCAACCGCCCCAGCCGGGAAGCATATTCTGAACTTTTCGGCACCTACGGTTACACCGTTTGCACGGAGGAACAGGAGGGCGCGCCTCCATCGGAGCGGAATTGCCTGCCTTATCAGCGAGATCTCGGCTTCAACAGCGACGGGTCCCTGTTCGCGCAAGGCACCGGGGATCCCGGGACCGTGGCCAATTTCCGGGGCGTGCAGGATCCACTCATCTACAACGACCGCCGATACCAATTCAACAACGCGCCTTATCAGGCGCTGATGATGCCACTCGACCGGGCGTCCGCGTTCGTGAACGGAAACTTCCGATTCAGCGATGCAGCCGAACTCTATGCACAGGGGATATATGCGGGGTACACGGTGACCGAGCAGCTTGCCCCGACACCGATACCCACGGCCCTCATGCCCGCCTCCAATCCCTACATCCCGCCCGACCTCAAGTTCCTACTCGACTCACGGCCGAATCCTGCCGGGCTGGTCGCACTGAGTAAGCGCACCCTCGAGACGGGCCTGCGCGATACGGACCACAATTACAGCTTCTATCAGGTCGCGCTGGGGCTGCGTGGCACCGTCTTCACGGGCTGGGATTACAACGGATACGTCCAGTACGGCCGGAGCGACCAGCAGATGACCGTCAAAGGGAACGTCGACCTTGAGAAATTCGAGGAACTGCTGGCTGCGCCGGACGGTGGCGTCGCGACTTGCGGCGGCGCTGATCCTTTCGGTATCAATTCCATTTCCCCCGGGTGCGCGAGCTACATGTCCGTGACGACGAGGGACACTGGCAAGACCACGCAGACGACGGCCGAGTTCTCGCTGAGCGGCTCGCCCGTCGAGTTGCCGGCTGGCGCGCTCAATACCGTGCTGGGTCTCTTCTACCGCAAGGACACGTACGAACAGCGCCCGGACCCACTGGAGCAGGAGGTGGTGTTGCCGGGCAATCGGCCACGAATCGCCGGATTTGGCACCAGCTGGCTGCCCATGAGCGCCGACGACCACAACATCGACGCGTACACCGAGGTGCTGGTGCCCCTGCTCGAGGGCCGACCCGGTGCCAAGTCGCTCAAGACCGTGCTCGGCTATCGCTGGTCCGACTATGCCTCGGCTGGAACGGCGAACACGTACAAGGCCGAACTGCTGTACGAGCCCGTGGACGCATTGCTCGTGCGCGGGTCGTTCCAGCATGCCGTGCGCGCGCCGTCGCTGTTCGAGGTCTACGAACCGCAGGTGAACGAGATTGCTGGATACAACCCGCCCGATCCGTGCAGTGTCGGGAGCCCTCAGCGCACGGGCCCGAACGGCGCAGCCGTGGACGCATTGTGCGTCGCACAGGGAATTCCCGCCGACCAGCTGGCCACGTTTTACGACGACAGCGGCGAGGCGCCGGGATTCTTCGGTGGCAACCCCGACCTGAGGCCGGAGAAGGGTCGGACGTGGACGGCCGGCGCGGTTCTCAACTCGCCGTTCGCGTTGCCGGCGCTCCAGCACCTGCAGCTGTCGCTCGACTGGTGGAACATCCAGATCAGGGACGCCATCACGTACTACTTTGCCGCCGATTTCATACCTCAGTGCTACGACCCGAAGTACAACCCCGACTTCTCCGCGGGCAACAAGTACTGCAGCTGGTTCGCGCGCGACGCGGAGGCTGGTGGCTACATCGTCGACGCATACGAGCTCGAGAGGAACATCGCGGTCGTCGAGACCTCGGGCGTCGACATGCAAGTGGATTGGCGCCTGCCCGCAGGCCCTGGCGAGATCGGTACGACGTGGCTGCTGACGTGGCTCGCATCGTACGATTTCCAGGGCGACCCGGAGGTCAAGCCGCAATCCTGGAAAGGCACCGGCTGCTGCCCGACGCTGCCGGAGTGGAAATGGAGCCTCGACACGCATTACCAGGTCGGCGGCTTCGGGGCCAATGTCATCTGGTCGTACCTCGGCCACATCGACGGCCGGTGGGTGGACGGCCAGGACCATCCCAGTTTCCAGGTGCCGGTGCGCAATTACGTCGATCTCACCGCGACCTATGCATGGGATTCCGGCCCGCTTGACGGGCTGACGCTGCGTATCGGCTGCACGAACGTATTCGACGAGCAGCCACCGATCTTTCCGGCGCACGGTAACGCCAACAGCGATCTTGCTGCGTACGACGCGCTCGGGCGATCGTTATGGGTGGGCGTCAATTACGCCGTCCGGCCCGGCGGGAACTAGCGACACGAACGCACCAGAAACAGCAACGAGTCGCCTGCGCACACGCGTTGCGCTGCGCGTCACCGCGAGCTACGCGATCATTGCGTGGCTGCTGATCCAGATCGCTTCCGTCGTCTTCGACCCGCTCGGCGTGCCGAAGTGGTTGATGACCGCGCTGATCGTCGCAGCGGCGGCCGGGCTCCCGTTCTCGATTGCGGTGGCATACTTGCTGGGCGGCCAGCGCGGCGTTCCAGATTCCGCCGCAATGCCCGGCACGCAGGTGCCGCTCCCAAAGGCGCGCCTCCGCCACTATGCCGATGCCGTCGTCATCGGCACGCTGGTGCTCGTGCTGGCCGTGCTGCTGGTCCGGCAATCCGATCTCGCAAAGCCGAAGCCGCCTGCCCATCCCGCCATCGCCGTGCTGCCCTTCGAGAACCTCAGCGGCGACCCGAAGCAGGAGTACTTCTCCGACGGCCTCGCCGAGGAGACCCTCGATCGCCTCGGCCGCGTCCCCGGGCTCAAGGTCATCGCCCGCTCCTCTTCCTTCAGCTTCAAGGGCCAGAATCTCGATGTGCAGACGATCGCCGGGAAGCTCGGCGTCACGACCATCCTCGAGGGCAGCGTCCGGCGTGACGGCAAACGACTGAAGCTCAGCGCGCGCCTGATCGACGGCGCCACAGGACAGGAGACGTGGTCGGGCAGCTACGACCGGGAAGTCACCGACGTGTTCAAGGTCCAGGAAGAACTCGCCCGCGCCATCGTCGATGCCGTCATCCCGGCCGCCCGTGGCGAGGTCGCCCGACAGGCTCCTCCTGCCGAGGCCGACCTGTCCGCCTACGACCTTTACCTCCTGGCGAGGCAGAGCCAGTGGCAGCGGACCCCGGAGGCCGTGCAGCGCGCCGTGAGCCTGCTCGAACGATCCATCGACCTCGACCCGAACTACGCCCCGGCGCACGCGCAGCTCGCAATCGCCCTGCACACCCTCGTCGCATCCTCGACCCAGACGCTGGACCGGGATGCCAACCGCAACCGGCGCCTGGCCGAGGCTCACCGGGCGCTCGCGCTCGATCCAGGACTCCCTGAAGCCCACCTCGCCCTCGCAATGGCGACGGAGGGGCAGAACGTGCCCTATGAGACGCTGGCTGCGATGGTCAAGCGCGCGCTCGACCTGAATCCCAACTATGCACGCGCCCGATTCATGTACGGCGCCTACCTCGAGCGCGCTGGCCGTCGCGACGAGGCGCTGATATGGACCGAAAGGACTCTGCAGGTGGACCCACTCGCAGGCCCGGCGCGCCGCAACCTGGTCGCGGAACTGCACGCCCGAGGTGAGGATCGCAGGCGTGACGAGGAGTTGCGACGGGCATGGCAACTCTGGGACACCGATGCGGATGCGCTGTATTCGCTGGGCGGGCGCTACCTGGAAGACATGGATGACCCGGTGCATGCGGCCGAGGCTGAGCGTCGATCGATCGCCTTGTCGCCACCGCTGCCGACGCCCGACGCAGCCCTCACGCTGCACCGGGTGCTCGTGACCGTCGGCGCGTACGACGAGGCGGCGCGACTGCTGCAGTCCACGGACTGGAAGACGCGGTCTCCCGCGACGCTTGCGTACGAGCAGGCATTCGTCGCGGGATCGCGCGCCGATCTGGCCGGTCTCGACGCGGCCATCGACTCCATTCGGGCGTTGCCGCCCGAAGTTACGCGCACCGCGGCACTGCTGTTCTGGCTGACGGTCGCCGGAAGGTACGCGGACGCGGCGGCGCTCGATGACCCCAACCTATCCCTGGCCGCGCAACGCGGGATTCTGACGGGGCTATATGCCGAGCAGATCGACCTGGCTGCAATCTGGAGCGCACGCGCCACCCGCACGCGACTCGAAGAGGCGCGAAGCGCGATCACCGACTGGCAGCATGAGCTGCGGGACCAACTCGCAAGCTACCCCCTGTACGTCGACGCCTTGATGCAGATGGCGGCGCTCGAGTCGATGCAAGGACACGACGCCGCGGCGATCGCGCTCCTCGAGAAGGCGTTCGGTCGGAGCCCGACCCCGTACTTCTTCGTTCCGCAGATGCCGTGGTTCACCCGGCTCGAGGGCAACCCGGGCTACGACCGACTCCTCGTGAATTGGGGGGCCGCGCGTGCAGCGGCCCGAGCCAAAGTCCTGCAATTGCTAGCCGAGGCACCGCAACAACCTGCGAGCCGATAAGCCCGCGCGCTACGGCATTTCGTTCGCAAGGACGTCAGCGCAGCCCAATGCGAATAGGTTGCGTTCAGGTCTGCGCGTGGCTAGTCTAGATCCCGCACGCGAACGCGTGACCGCTTCCGGGACCGGAAGCGCAGGGGGAGAGCCATGAGCGCAACGGCCCGAAGATGGCCGGCGATTGTGGTGGCGGCAGCGACGCCCGTGGCCGCCATACCCGCGGCTATTGCCGCCGATGCCCCCTCCTCCGACGAAAACCTCGAGGAAATCATCGTCACGGGTTCGCGCATCCAGCAGCGACTCGAAGATGCGCCGGTCCCGGTCATCGTCGTCGACCGCGACGCGATCGAGCGTGCTTCGCAGGACTCCATCGGCAAGGTTTTGCAGCAAATCCCGATCAACACGGGGTTCGCGCAGAACACCAATGTCAACAACGGCGGCGACGGCAGCACCCGCCTGAACCTGCGCGGGCTCGGCTCCGAGCGCACGGTGGTGCTGGTCAACGGCCGGCGCTTCGTCTACGGCGGCAACGGCGGCAACACGTCGGTCGACGTCAACATGATCCCGCTGTCGCTCGTCGAGCGTGTCGAGGTGGTGGGGGTCGGTTCCTCGACGATTTACGGCGCCGATGCTATCGGCGGCGTCGTGAACATGATCACGCGCGACGACTACCAGGGTGCCGAGTTGAGCGGCAGCTACACGACCAACGACCAAAACGACGGCCACGTCTACGACATCAGCTTCGTCGCCGGGCAGTCCAGCGACCGCGCTTTCCTCGTCTTCGGCGCCGAGTTAGTCGACCAGCACGAGGTGTTCCAGGCGGCGCGCGACTACTCGAAGCAGACGGAATTCATAACAGCCGATGGCTCGATTGCGACCGCCGGGACACCAGCCGTTCCCCAGGGCTACTTCGAACTCAACGGTCCCAATGCGCTCGGACTCGAGCCCGGCGCGTATACGCGCGTGAACGGCTCCGGCAACCCGCCGATGGCCGCGGACTTCCGCCTATTCTGCTGGCCAGAAGACGTGGTCGCAGATCCGCAGAGATGTCCCTCCACCGACCTGTACGACTACGCGCCGGTCAATTACCTGCAGACGCCGTCGACGCGCGAGTACCTGTGGCTGCTCGGCGGCTACGATGTCAACGACTACCTGGCGTTCTTCGTCGAGGCGCTGGTCCATCACCGCGGCTCGGAGCAGCTGCTCGCCTCGACACCATTCTGGTCAATCGACCCGACCGGAGGTGCGTACATCTTTCCGGACGGCGAGCCCGGCATTCCTGCCGACAACTACTACAATCCGTTCGGCGTGGACCTCCGGTATCCGGATGTCGTCCTGCGCCGCTTCGTCGAGAGTGAAGGCCGGCGCTTCACCGAGGACGTCAAGACCCAGTGGTACGTTGCGGGTGCACGCGGGAATATCGGCGACTCGACGTGGAACTGGGAATTTTCGGTCGACTACGGGAAGAACGACACCGACGTCACGACCCAGGGTGAGTTTCGCGCGGACCACCTGCAACTGGCGCTCGGCCACTCGGGCCTCGACGCGGCCGGGAACATCGTGTGCAGTTCGGAACCGGTCACCGGCGTTGTACCCGATGCGAGCATCATCCCCGGCTGCGTACCCATGAACCTGTTCGGCGGGCAGGGACCCGACGGCACGGGCACCATCACCAAGGCGATGCTGGACTATACGACGGCCACGTTGACCGACCAGGGCTACAACGAGCAGCAGATCTACGAACTCATCTTGCGGGGCGACTGGGGCGCCGTCCAGGACCGCCCCGTCCGCTGGGCGGTGGGCGGATCACATCGTGTCGAGTCCGCGGCTGCCAAGCTCGATCCTGCGAAGATATCGGGCGTAGCGGGCGACACCCCGACCAACCTGAACGATGGTGGAGAGATCACCGCCAATGAGCTTTACGCCGAGTCGATCGTGCCGTTGCTCGCCGACATGACGGCCGCGCAGGAGCTTAACCTCACCGGCGGGCTGCGCTACTCCGACTTCTCGTCGTTCGGTTCCGTCACGACGTACCAGGCCGGACTGATGTACCGGCCGTTCCGCGCGGTGACCCTGCGCGGCGGCTACGGCACGGTATTTCGCGCGCCGCCGATCGTCGCACTCTACGAAAGCACGAACTCATGGGCGAACTCCTACTACGACCCATGCGGCCACGACCCGACCCCGGCTCAGCAAGCACACTGTGAAGCGGCCGGGGTGCCTGGCGGAAGTTACGTGCAGGACGAGAACGACCAGTTCGTGGAACTCTTCGGCGGCAACCGAGACTTGCAGCCCGAGGAAGGAGACTCGGCTTCGGCCGGCATTACGATCTCGCCGCCCGCGATTCCCGGCCTCGATTTCAGCATGGACTACTGGCGGACTTCGCTCGACGACGTCATCACGCTCGAACCGGACATGCAGTCCTACCTCGATGCCTGTGCCGATACCGGGAATCCCGCCGCGTGCAATCGCATCGAGCGTCGCGCCGATGGCTCCATCAGGCTGGTCGACGCCCGCCATGCCAACGGCGCCAGCCTCGTCGCTTCCGGCTATGACTTCGATCTCGGGTACCGCATGCCCCTGGCGGGCGGCGAATTGAGCAGCCGGGTCACGGCCTCGTATCTCGACCAGTACGACTACGTGACGGTCAAGGGCGCGGACACGATCCACGCCGCCGGCACCCGCCGCTATCCGTTTGGGGCCTTACCCAGATGGCGAGGGCTAGGGTACCTCGAATACGCGCGAGGCGACTGGTCGGCGTCGTACCAGGCCCAGTTCATCGGCTCCATGCGGGAATGTGGTCAAGGCAATACCAATGACTTCGCATTTGACGGCTGCCGCACGATCGACGACACCTGGTACCAGGACGTGCGCCTGCAGTTCAGCATGAAACCCGGCCCAACGCTGACCCTTGCCATCAACAACCTTGGCAACGTCGAACCTCCGCGCGTCAACTTCGGCTCGGGGGCCAATACCGACCCGGCTGCGTACCAGCTCCTCGGGCGGACCTACTACGTGTCGCTGAGCTACAGGATCGAGTAACAGACGGAATGATCGCCGGGTGACGACGCAGCCAGCGAAATCCGCAACTTCGGCATCGGGGTCCCTGCTGAATCGCCTGCGCGAACGCGGCGTCGTGCGAGTCGCGGCGAGCTACGCAGTCATCGCGTGGCTGCTGCTGCAGATCGCGGATGTCACTCTCGAGCCCCTGGGGCTGCCCAAGTGGGTGATGACGGCGCTCGTCATCGCGGCAGCCGTGGGATTTCCGATCGCTCTCGCTCTCGCGTGGTTCCTCGAACTCGGCGAGGCGGGCATCACCATCGACGTCGCGCCCGAGGGTGCTCCCCGCCCCACCACCCGCGGATTGCGCCATTACGCCGACATCACCGTCATCGGCGTACTGGTGATCGCTGTCGTGATCCTGCTCGTGCGGCAATCGGACATCGGCCAGCCGAAGCCGCCCGAGAGTCCTGCCATCGCGGTACTGCCTTTCCAGAACCTCTCCGGCGACCCCGGGCAGGAATACTTCTCCGACGGCCTCGCCGAGGAGACGCTCGACCGCCTCGGTCGTGTGCCGGGGCTGAAGGTCATCGCCCGCTCCTCGTCGTTCACCTTCAAGGGCAGCAAGCTCGACGCCAGGGCCATCGCACAGAAGCTCGGCGTGACCACCATCCTCGAAGGCAGCGTGCGCCGCGACGGAATGCGACTGAAGCTGACCGCCCGCCTCATCGACGGCGCCACGGGTCAGCAGGCCTGGTCCGGCAGCTTCGACCGCGAGATGACCGACGTGTTCGACGTGCAGG
>DAOMFD010000036.1:12732-14942 GCA_035429605.1 Steroidobacteraceae bacterium
GCGTCGGCCTGGCACAACTACGCCGTCCTCCTGGCCAACACCGGCCGCCGTGAAGAGGCCATTCGCGCAACCGAGCGAGCCCTCGAACTCGACCCGCGATACCCACCGGCCTGGGCCAACTACGTGGGTGGCCTTCTGACGCCGGGCGGCAGGCGCTACAAGGACGCGGTCGCACGGGCGATCCGAATGATCGGCGACATTCCGGACGCGCTCAATTTCGTCGGCGTCGCGACCACCCAGTTCGGATACCCGGTCGAGACGATGCAGGTTGCACTCGCTAAACGGCGCCTGAAGGTCCCGGAGGTGGCCGGCGCATGGATCTTCGCGTACCGCGCGTGGCTCCCGGTCGACCTCGATCGTGCGGCCGCTGCACTGCCGATGGTCGACGCGGCCAGCAGCCGCGATTTTCCCAAGATGATACGACTCTACTCCGAGATCGAAGTGGCCGGGCTGAAGTACGACTGGGCTGCGCTCGACCGCCTGTTCGGTGAGCTCCGAGCGCTGCTCGGCGACAATGACTCGTCCCTCCGATCGACCATGGCATTCTGGCTTGCGTTGCAGGGCCGATACGCCGAGGCCGCACAATCGCTCGCACTGGCCCGGCCGGTACCGGAGATAGCACCGCCACCACGACTGGGCGGCGATACGTTGATCGGCCTCATCGAGCCGGCGGAGCTACGCATCTATCGTGGAACGGGCCTGGAGCAGGAAGCCCGGCGTCGCGCGCAGGAATTGCTGGTGCAACTCCGGGCCGATCGGCCTGCCGCGGATTCGACTTGCGAATGGTATGGGTGGATGAGGTATGCCGGCATAGCGGCGAACGAGGGCCTCAAGAGCGAGGCGGTCGATGCCCTGCGCAACGCGATGCGGTGTTCCGACCTGCCGTTCGGTTTCAGGCCCGAGCTGCCGTGGTTCAAGTCGTTGGAAGGCTATCGGCCCTATGACGAACTGGTGCAGGAACGCGAACGCCGCGTGGGCCGGATTCGTGCCGAACTGCTCGCGCTCGATCCACCCGGCGGCTCGCCCGGCCCGTCCGCAGACTGACGCCGTCGGCGACCCGCGACGCCCCGAAAGGCTATCCTTGCCGCCGTGACGCAGACACCCGGAGCATTGCCACCCGAGCGCGGAAGCCCGCGAACGGCACCCGCGAGCGACGGTCATCTGCTCCACCGCCTCCGCGAACGCGGCGTGCTCCGCGTGGCTGCTAGTTACGCTGTGATCGCGTGGCTCTTGCTGCAGATCGCTTCCGTCGTCTTCGAGCCGGTCGGGCTGCCGAAATGGGTGATGACGGCGCTGATCATCGCCGCAGCCGTCGGGTTTCCGATCGCGATTGCACTCGCCTGGTTCCTCGAGATCGGTGAGCAGGGCGTCGCGGTCGATACCGCCGAGGGTGCGCCGAGGCCCTCGGCGCGTGGACTCCGTCATTACGCCGATGCTGTAGTGATCGGCGTCCTGCTGGTCGCGGTCGTGATCCTCGCCGTCCGCCAGTCCGACCTCGGCAGGCCTGGACCCCCGGCGAATCCCGCGATCGCGGTGCTGCCATTCGAGAATCTGGGTGGCGACCCCCAGCAGGAGTACTTCGCCGACGGCCTCGCACAGGAGCTTCTCGATCGCCTGGGGCGGGTCCCGGGACTCACCGTCATCGCCCGGACTTCGTCGTTCTCGTTCAAGGGCAAGGACGTCGACTCGAAGACGATCGCGGAACGGCTCGGCGTCACGACCCTGCTCGAAGGCAGCGTGCGTCGCGTCGGCAACCGGCTCAAGTTGAGCGCCGACCTCGTCGACGGGGCCTCGGGCCGCCAGATCTGGTCGGGGACCTTCGACCGGGAAGTCACCGACGTGTTCCAGGTGCAGGAGGAAATTGCGGCAGCGGTCATCGAGGCGATCGTGCCGGCCGCGCGCGGCGAGACCGCCGTGAAGGCGGTGGCACCGACCGGCGACATGAACGCCTACGACCTCTACCTGCTCGGGCGTGCAGCCCAGGAGGCGCGCACCGGCGAGCGACTACGCGACTCCGTCGGATACCTCGAGAAGGCGATCGCCGTCGACCCGAATTTCGCCAAGGCTCATGCCGCCTTGTCGCGATCACTGCTTCTCTGGACGATCTTCACGAACGTGCCGGCTCCTGCGGATGCGATGCAGCGCGCCGAGGTTGAAGCGCACGACGCCCTGGCCCTCGACGTGAACTCCTCCGAGGCCCATGCGGCACT
>DAOMFD010000037.1:0-14622 GCA_035429605.1 Steroidobacteraceae bacterium
CGACTGGGAGCGCTACAAGGAATTCAAGGCGCCGATGCACGAGGCCTCGTTCGAGATGATCGAGATCCCGCACGTGCGCATGTCGGGCAAGAACTCCGCCGACATCCGCATGGTGGTCGACGCGCTCGACCTCTGCTACACCAAGTCGCACGTCGACACGTTCGTGATCGTGAGCGGCGACTCCGACTTCTCGCCGCTGGTGAGCAAGCTGCGCGAGAACAACAAGCTCGTGATCGGCGTGGGCGTGAAGAGCTCGACGTCCGACCTGCTGATCGCCAACTGCGACGAGTTCATCTACTACGACGACCTCGTGCGCAAGGAAGAGCAGCGGCGCGGGCGCCGCAAGGCGCCGGCGAAGCAGGCCGCGGGCAAGCAGTCCGCGCCCCAGGCGCCGGCCGCCACGGCACAGGCACCCACCGAGGCCGCCGCGTCCGCGACGGGCACGACAGAACCGGCAACCGCGGACGCGCCGGCCGCGCCGCATGCCGCGAAGACCGAGGATGAGAAGAAGCAGGAGGCCTTCGACCTCGTGCTCGCCACCATCGAGGCGCTGGCCGAGGACCGCGAGGCGGACGAGAAGATCTGGGGCTCGATGATCAAGCAGGCGCTGAAGCGCCAGCGCCCCGGGTTCAATGAGAGCTACCACGGCTTTCGCAGCTTCAGCCAGCTGCTCGAGGAGGCCGAGGCCCGCAAGCTGATCGGCCTCGAGAAGGACGAGAAGTCGGGCGGGTATGTGGTGAGGGCCGTCGCGGGCTGAGTTCACCGACCCGCGTGACGCTGAACCGTCCCGTGTTTGAGGCCGACTAACCGAATATCGCGAAGCCCTGCTCGATCCGCGCGACGATCACGTAAGCGACGAGCAGCAGGATCGGCAGCAGTACCAGGCCGCCGAGCACCATGCAGGCCGCGAGCCGATTCCAGCGCGCCCTGAGAATCGCGCCGTGGTCGTCGGTGGCGGTTCCTGCCAGGACACCCAGGGCAACCAGTTGCCGTCCGATACACAGCAGCAGTAGTCCGGCCAGTCCGAAGAACAGGATGACCGCCAGAGTCACCACCCAGTACTGCGGGGACTGGGGAGCCCGGTCGGCCATGAACAGGCTGGCCGTCGTCGCCAGGCCAGCGAAAAGGCTGACGGCAGAGGCGAGGTAATAGGTGAAGCGAAGCAGGTTCAGCATGGCCTGGTACCTGAAATCATCCGACAGGATTGCGGCATCGCTCCGCTTCATGCCGCCCCGCTGGGGCCGTCGCCGATGCGCTCCTTCGCCGCGAATCGGCAACGTCCCACCGCGCTGGCGCGCGGTGGTCGAACCGTGTGACGACGTCACAGGTTCTCATGCCTGTCGGGGTCCCATTCGCGATGCCCTTCCTGACAGAGGGGTAACAGTTCATTCCGGGCACATAGGTAACACTTTCAGGCCTTTGCGGGAGACGCAAAGTGCCGTGGCAGGAGTGTTACAAGATGGACGAACGGCTACGGTTCGTTGCCCGACTGTTCGAAGGCGACAAGATGGCCACCCTCTGCCGGGAGTTCGGCATCTCCCGCAAGACCGGCTACAAGCTCTACCGACGCTACCGCGACGTCGGCTTCGAGGGCCTGACCGATCGCAGCCGCCGACCCTACCGGCAGGCCAACAAGCTGCCCTTCCAGATCGAGGCCAGGATCGTCGAGCTGCGCAAGGAGCACCCCTCCTGGGGCGCGCCCAAGATCCGCGAGAAGCTGCGTCGGCTCGACCTCGGCGTGCAGACCCCGGCGATCAGCACCGTCCACGCCGTGCTCGATCGACACGGCCTGGTCACCCGCCGCCGTCGCCGACGCCACAAGGCCGAGGGAACACCCCTCTCCTGGCCACGACAGCCCAACGAGCTGTGGTGCGCCGACTTCAAGGGCGAGTTCATGCTCGCCGACCGTCGCTACTGCTACCCGCTCACCATCACCGACTTCGCCAGCCGTTACCTGATTGCCTGTGAGGCGCTCTCGAGCACCCGCGAGAACACCGCATTCCCCGTGTTCGAGCGGGCCTTCAAGGAACTCGGCCTGCCGGGCACTATCCGCACCGACAACGGCATCCCCTTCTCCTGCCCACACGCCCTCTTCGGCCTGAGCCGCCTCTCCGTCTGGTGGCTGCGCCTCGGCATCGACATCGAACGCATCAAGCCCGGCCATCCGCAGCAGAACGGTCGCCACGAGCGCATGCACCTGACCCTGAAGAAGGAAGCCACCCGGCCCGCCGCCGACAACCTGCTGCAGCAGCAAGCCCGCTTCGACGAGTTCATCGACGAGTACAACCGCGAGCGCCCCCACCAGGCCCTCGGCATGCGCTACCCCGCCGAGCTCTACGTGCGCTCAGCCCGCCCCTACCGCGGCCTCGAGGAACTCGACTACCCGTTCCACGACCACACCCACCTCGTCACCCGCTGCGGGCGCATCTGCCTCGACAACCGCAAGATCAACTTGAGCACCGTCTTCGCCGGACAGAAGGTCGGCGTCAAACAGGTCGCCGACCAGGTCTGGCTGGTCAGCTTCATGCACTACGATCTGGGGTCCTTCGACAACGAATGTTGCCGCGTGGAGGCCGCCGAGAATCCATTCGGCGTTAAAGTGTTACCGATGTCCCCGGAATAATCCGTTACCCATGTGTCCGGTATGGACCCCCTTCCAGAATGGCGCGCCCGACAGGATTCGAACCTGTGACCCCTGCCTTCGGAGGGCAGTACTCTATCCAACTGAGCTACGGGCGCGCGGCCGGACCCCGAAAAGGGGCGGGAATCATAGCCTCGGGGCGGTCGGCCGTCCATTTCGGGGTGGCGCGGCAGTGCGCCCTGCACGGTATACTGCGCGGCCTCGTTTTCGTGACCAGATCCGGGGACCCACCGTGAGCGCTTCGCACGACCGCAAGTTCTTCGACACCTTCCTGCTGGTGCTCGGCATCCTCGTCGGTATCGCACTCGCGCTGATCATCGTCGCGCGCATCATCGCGTCCAATACGTCGGCCGTGCGGCAGCAGGGCGACCCGGTCTACGAGAAGCAGGTCGAGGCCCGCATCATGCCCGTCGCTCGCGACGCCGTGGCCGGCCAGGACAACTCGGCCCTCGCGGCTCCTCCCGCAGCCGCACCGGCGGCAGCCACCGACCTCGCGGGCGACGCGGTCTACAACCAGGTCTGCACGGCCTGCCATGGCGCAGGCGTGGCGGGCGCGCCAAAGTACGGTGACAAGGCAGCGTGGGCCCCGCGCATCGCGCAGGGCATGGACACGCTGCACCAGCACGCGCTGCAGGGCTTCCAGGGCAAGGCTGGCTTCATGCCGCCCAAGGGTGGCCGCACCGACCTCACCGACCAGTCGGTTAAGAACGGTGTCGACTACATGGTGGCCGGATCCAAGTGATCCCGGCCGTGGCGAGGGCGGCGCTCGTCGCCCTCGCGCTGTCGAGCCTTCCCGTCGTCGCGCCTGCCGCCAGCGCCGGTCAGGCGGGCGCCGGCACCCCGCTATCCACTGGCAACCTGCGCAGCACCGGCGAGCTGTCCGCCTACACGCGCACCGGGCGCTACGACGAGGTCGAGCGACTCTGCCGGGCCTACGCAGCGCGCTGGCCGCGGCAGCTGCGCTGCGCGGAGTTCGGCCGCACGCCCGAGGGCCGGCCGATGCTGGCACTCGTCGCCTCTGCCGACGGAACGCTCTCGCCGGCGCAGGCGCGGGCGCGCCATCGCCCGGTGCTGCTGTTCCAGGGCGGGATCCACGCCGGCGAAATCGACGGCAAGGACGCGGGCCTGCTCGCACTGCGCGAACTGCTCGACGGAAATGCGCAGCCCGGCGTTCTCGGAAAGATCACCGTCGTGTTCGTTCCTGTGTACAACGTGGACGGCCACGAGCGCTTCGGCCGGTGGCACCGCCCGAACCAGCGCGGCCCCGAGGAATCGGGCTGGCGCACCACGGCGCAGAACCTCAACCTCAATCGCGACTACACCAAGGCCGACGCGCCGGAGACGCGCGCGATGCTCGGCCTGCTCGACGCCTGGGACCCGATCCTGTACGTGGACCTGCACGTCACCGACGGCGCGCAGTTTCAGCCCGACATCTCGGTGCAGCTCGAGCCCTGCGATGGCTGGGACCACGAGCTCGGGATCGCGGGCTGCGCCGTGCGCGACGCCGTGCTCGCGGACCTCGAGCGGCAGGGTTACATCGCGCTGCCGTTCTACCCGTCGTTCGTTCGCGACGACGAGCCCGAGTCCGGCTTCAGCGTGTCGGTGTCGAACCCGAGGTACTCGACGAGCTACTGGGCGACGCGCAATCGCTTTTCCGCGCTCGTCGAGACGCACTCGTGGAAGCCGTATGCGCGGCGTGTCGCGGCCACCCATGCGGCGATCCTCGCCATGGTGGGACTCGCCGCGAGGGACGGGAAGACGTGGCTTGCCGACGCGAGTACCGCCGACGAGCGCGCATCGAGACTGGCCGGGCAGCCCGTCGCTCTCTCGTACAAGAACTCCGATGCGACCAGGACCATTGAATTCCCCGGCTACGCCTACTCGCGCGAACCGTCGCCGATCTCCGGCCAGTCCTGGATCCGCTACGACGAATCCTCGCCGCAGGTGTGGCGGGTGCCCCTGCTGTACGAGGTCGTGCCCGATCTCGAGATCGTCGCGCCCGCGCAGGGCTACGTCGTGCCGGTCGCCTATGCCGCGTGGATGTCGGACCGGTTGAAGCTGCACGGCATCCGCTACGAGGTGCTGGACCGGCCGCAGCCGCAGCTTGCGGTGCAGGTGTTCCGGGCCGACAGCGTCAAGCAGGACGACGAGTCGTTCGAAGGGCACGTCGGCGTGCACGTCACGGGCGCGTGGAGCGACGAGGCGCGCGACGTCCCGGCCGGCTCGCTGTTCGTGCCGATCGCGCAGCCGGGGGCGCGGCTCGTGATGTCGCTGCTCGAGCCCCAGGCGCCCGATTCCTACGTGTCCTGGGGCTACTTCGACGCGTCCTTCGAGCAGAAGGAATACATGGAGAACTACGTGGCGGAGGCCGTGGCCCGGGACATGCTGGCCCGCGACGCGGGACTTCGCGCGGAGTTCGAGCAGCGACTCGCCGCCGATCCGGCCTTCGCGGCCGATCCCGACGCTCGCCTGGATTTCTTCCGCCGCCGGCATCCTTCCTGGGACGACCGGTACGACCTCTACCCCGTCTACCGCCGCTGACGAAACGCGGCCTCGACCCGGAATCCAGGGGCCGCGCCGGCCGCGCGCGGATCGCCTGGTCAGTCTTCCGTCTGGCGGAAGTCCACGCCGAGCGAGCGGAGCTTGCGGTACAGGTGGGTGCGCTCCATGCCAACGCGCTTCGCAAGCTGCCCGACCTTGCCACCACAGAGCTGCAGCTGCTGGGTGAGGTACGCGCGCTCGAAGTGCTCACGCGCTTCGCGCAGCGGCATCGACAGCAGGTCCTGCTTCACCAGCGGCTCGTCCGCCGCGGCCTGCGCGGCGATCTCGCTCTCGATTTCCTCGAGCCCGATTTCCGCCGGCCCGCCGTGGATGAGCAGGCGGTGCACGAGGTTCTTGAGCTCGCGGATGTTGCCCGGCCAGGGGTAGTTGCGCAGGCGGTTCTGCGCGGCCACGCTGAAGCGGCGGAACCCCAGGCGCTCGTCTTCCACCAGCCGGTCGACGTAGTGGCGCAGCAGGTCCGGCACGTCCTCCGCATACTCACGCAGCGGCGGGATCCGCAGCATCAGCACGCTCAAGTGCGACAGCAGGTCGACGCGGAACGGCTCGGCGCCGCGGCCCTCGAATCCCGGCTGGGCCGAGGACACGATGCGCGTGTCGAACCGCACCGAAGTGCTGCCCCCGACGCGCCGGAACTCCCCGGCGTCGATCGCCGCGAACAACAGGCGCTGCGCGACCGGCCCCAGGTCACCGAGCTCGTTCAAGAACAGCGTGCCGTGCTCGGCCTGCTCGATGAGCCCCTTGCGCACCGTGCCGCCCGACTCCGAGCCGTACAGCGCCGCCTCGGCCCCGTCGGCCGTGAGCGATCCGGCGACGGCCATGACGAGCGGGCCGGCCGAACGCGGGCTGAGCGAGTGCAGGTAGCGCGCGAACGCCTCGCGTCCCGTGCCCGGCTCACCGACGATCAGCACCGGCGCATCGTGCGCCGCGAGCAGCTTCACCTGCTCGCGCAGTTCGCGCATCACGCGGCTGCGACCTGCCGGCGCGATCAGCGGCGGGACCATCGCCCGCGTCGCCCGCCGCCTGCGGTCGCCTTCCTCGAGCGCGCTGCGCACGGTGCGCAGCAACTTCGCGAGCGACAGCGGCTTCTCGACGTAGTCAATCGCGCCGAGGCGCGTCGCCTCGACCGCCGTCTCCACCGTCCCGTGGCCGGACATCATGACGACCGGCAACGCGCTGCCGTACGACTGCTGCCACTCCCGGAGCAGGCTGATGCCGTCGGTCCCCGGCATCCAGATGTCGAGCAGCACGAGGTCCGGCTGCTGCACGGCGCACGCGGCGCGCGCCTCCTCCGCCGAGGCGGAGACGCTCACCGCATAACCCTCCTCGGTGAGGATTTCCTGCACCAGCTCGCGGATGTCGGCCTCGTCGTCAACGACCAGTATCCGTGCGTTACTCATGCACGCTCTCTCCTTGGCTCGGCCCGGCGCGCCTCGCGCCTGGCCTGGACTCCCGATGTGTCACTGACCGGCAGCCCGATGCGCACGCGCGCCCCGCCGTCCGGGCGGTTGTCGGCCTCGATGCTGCCGCCGTGCTCCTCGACGATCTTGCGCACGATGGCGAGCCCGAGCCCCGTCCCGCGCGCCTTGGTCGTAACATAAGGGTCGAACACCTGCCCGACCAGCTCGCGCGGGAAGCCGGGGCCATTGTCCTCCACGACCACCTCGGCGATCCCGGCACCGCCGCTGTCGGCGAGGCGCGTCGAGACCCGGATGCCGCCGTCGGGATGGCCCTCCAGCGCCTCGACCGCATTGGTGAGCAGGTTGTGCAGCAACTGCCGCAGGCGTCCCTGGTCGGCGACCACGGTGCCGAGCGACGGATCGAGCTGCACCTCCATGCGCACTCCCCGGCCCGTCACCTGCGCCCGGTACAGGTCGGTGACCTCCGTCACCAGCTTGTTCAGGCCGACCGGCGCCATCTCGAAGCGCGGTGCGCGCGCGTACTCGCTGAACGCGTTCACCATCTCCTTCATCGCCTCGACCTGCTGCACGATCGTCTCGGTGCCGCGGTCGAGCAGCTGCGCGTCCTTCTCGCTCATGGACGGCATCAGCTTGAGCCGCATGCGCTCCGCCGAGAGGCGGATGGGCGTGAGCGGGTTCTTGATCTCGTGCGCGAGCCGCCGCGCGACCTCGCCCCATGCGGCCTCGCGCTGCGCCTGCAGCATCGCGGTGATGTCGTCGAACACCAGCACGTAACCGCCGGGCGCTTCGCCCTCGCCCGGCAGCGGCGTGCAGGCGCACATGATGATGCGGCGCCCGGTGCCCGCCCTGAAGGTCAGCTGCTCGCGCCACTCGAGGTCGCCCGCGCCGAGGCGCGCGCGGCACGACTCGACGAACTGCCGCAACAGCCCTTCCCGCTGTCCCGTCTCCCCGAGCTCTCCCAGCCGCAACCCGACGCAGGGCTCGAGGTCCTCGCCGAGGATCATGCCGGCCGCGCGGTTCACGGTGCGCACGCGCAGGTCCGGCTCGAGCGACATCACGCCCGTCGACAGGCGCGCGAGGATCACGGCGAGGTTCGCACGCTCGGTCTCGGCCGCCTGCTGCGCGCGCTGCTGGTCCTCGCGCGCGCGGCGCAGGCGCTTGGTCATGTCGTTGAACGAGTGCACCAGGAACCCCATCTCGTCGTGCGACGTGAGCGGCAGGCGCGTGTCGAGATCGCCCGCGGCCACCGCGCGCGTGCCCTTGACGAGGTCCTGGATCGGCTGCACGAGCTTCTGCGCCGTGAAGATCGCGCCGTACCATGCCGCGAGCAGCGACAGCAGCAGCACGACGGTCAGCGTCAGGATGAAACTCGCCTTGAGCGGTCGCCGCAGGTAATCCTTTTCGCCGAATTGCTTGTAGGCGGCCTGCACGGTGTCCGCGAGCGCACCGAGCCGCTCGGCCACCGGGTACATCGCCTGCAGCACCAGGCGGTCGCGGGCGGGACCGGTGTCCAGCAGCGGGACCGCCGTGCGCACGAGGTACCCGCCCTCGGGCTCCGGCTCCAGGCTCACGAACGGCCGGCCCTGCCTGACCTGCAGCAGGACCTCGCCCGGCACCTCGTCCGGCACGACCTCCGAGGACAGTCCCTTGCTGACCGCCATGAGCGTCCCGGCCTCGGTCGAGACGACGATGTCGAGCGCGCCGACCTGCTGCCGCAGCGACTCCAGCAGCCCGGGCATCGTGCCACCGCTGTTCGCGAGCGCGTCGGCGATCATCTGCGTGTCCGCGAGGTGCTCGCGCATGCGCGCCTCGAGCGCGGAACGGCTCAGGACCAGCGCGTCGTCCAGGCTCTTGCGGATCTCGACGTTGAACCAGCTGTCGATGCCGCGGTTCAGGAACTGCACGGCGAAGAAGTACACCAGCAATATCGGCAGCGTCGCCAGCACGCCGAAGGTCCACACCATGCGCGCCTTGAGTCGCGAGCCGATGACCTGCCCGCGCCAGTCGCGCACCAGCTGCACGATCCTCGTCGCGAGCAGCGTCACCAGCACGGCGAGCCCGGCGACGTTGATGCCGAGGATCCACGGGTGCAGGCGGCTGAACTGGTCCGAGTTCTGCGCCGTCTGCGCCATGAACAGGATCGCGGCGAGCCACAGCAGCCCGCCGAGGCCCATCAGCGCTGCCGACAGCGCGCGGCTCAGGGTCGGAGCGGCCATTCGTACCACTCGCTCTTCGCGCTCCAGTCGTCGGTCCAGAACAGGATCCACCTGAGCGCTTCGGAGCCGGTATTGAGGTCGACCACGGCACGCACCGCGGCTTCATAGCTGGGACCCGGCTGCACGAGGGTCGCGTCGACGACCGGCAGCCCGCGCACCTCGCAGAGTCGGTCCATCGCCGCAACCAGCGTGCCGAAGTCGTCCTGCTCGCCCGTATTGAGGTTGCGCAGCAGGTAGCGCTGGCTCAGGGCGTGGTAGCTCAGCTCGTAGCTCTGCACGAGCGAAGCGACCGTGGCGTCCGGCAGGTAGTTGCGCACGCGGTTCAACTCGATCTCGTAGTCGAGCCGCAGCGTGAGCCCGGCCTCGATGGCCTTGCGGGCGTCGTCCGGCAGCCGCACCTCGATCCGGGCGTCGAGTTCGTACACGTCCTGGTCGAGGCTGAGCGACGCGCTGCGCACGTTGACCTGCGTTTGCGCGACCGCCGCGGTCGCCGCGACCGTTGCAAGAAAGCATGCGAGCAACATCACGCCACGCCGCAGTAAATCCTGCGTGCCGCGACGGGGCGGGCGGTGCCTGTTGCTCATTTCCAACGTCAGGGGCGTCTGGTCAGGCAAGCATAATAGAAGCCGTCCATGTCGGCTTGCCCCGCGTGCACCCGGTACCCTGGCCCGGTCCCGGCCGGCGCCGGTGGCCACCCCCGGCAGCGCTCGCCCGTCCCGTCGGCGGCATCGGCCGTGCCGGCCAGGAATCCGGCCACCACGTCCTCGCCCTCCGCACGCAGCGCCGAGCAGGTCGTGTAGAGCAAGGTCCCCCCGGGCTTCACGAGCCCCCAGGCCGCCAGCAGGAGACTTGCCTGGCGCCGTGCCAGCGCCGGGATGTCGCGGGCTCGCCGCAGCACCTTGATGTCCGGGTGCCGCCGGATCACCCCGGTGGCCGAGCACGGCGCGTCGAGCAGGACGCGGTCGTACGGGCGCCCGTCCCACCAGGACCGGTGGTCACCGACGTCTCCCGCCAGCACCTGCGCCGTTAGCCCGAGCCTGCGCAGGTTGTCGCGGACTCGTTCGAGGCGTTGCGGCGAAACGTCCAGGGCCGTGACGTCGGCCACACCGTTGACCCGCTCGAGCAGGTGGCAGGTCTTGCCGCCGGGCGCCGCGCACGCATCCAGGATGCGCTCGCCGGGCTGCGGTGCCAGCAGCTCGACCGCGAGCTGCGCCGCAGCGTCCTGCACCGACACGCGGCCTTCGCCGAAGCCGGGCAGTGAATGCACGTCGACCGGCGGCGCGATGCGCAGCGCGTCCGGCGCGAACGGGTGACGGTGCACGTCCCAGCCTCGAGCGCGAAGATCCGTCTCGCATGCGGCAACGTCGGTGCGCATGCGGTTCACGCGCAACCACATCGGCGGACGCGCGTTGTTGGCCTCGAGGATCGCCTCGCGCGCGTCCGGGCACTCGCGCCCGAGCGCGTCGACGAACCAGCGCGGATGCGCCGTCCGTACCGCCGGCTCGGCATCCACGGCGGCCAGCACGGTCTCCCGCTCGCGCTGGAATCTCCGCAGCACGGCATTGACGAAGCCGCTGGCTTTCGCGAATCCCAGCGCCCGCGCGGCCTCGACCGTCTCGGCGATGGCCGCGTGCTCGGCGACTTCGCCCGACATCAACTGGAACAGGCCGACCTCGAGCAGCGCCCTCAGCTCCGGCTTGAGATGCCCGGGTGGCTGATCGCAGAGCGCACGCAGGACCGCGGCCAGGCGGAAGTGCCAGCGCAAGGTGCCGTAGCAGAGCGAGTGCTTGAGCCCCCTGGCGGCTCCGGACTCGCGGCTGGCCGCGAGCTGCTCGTCGAGCGAGCGACCACGGTCGACCGTCTGCGACACAACGCGGGCTGCGGCCGCGCGGATTTCTGCCGCAGACGGTTCCGCGGCCATCAGCCCAGGGTCGCGCCCGCGAGCGCGTGCGCGTTCAGGAATTCCGCGACGGGCATGGCCGAGCGGCCTGCAAGCTGCAACCGGCGCACTTCCAGCACGCCCGCGCCCGTCGCGACGAGGAGGCGACCGTGGCTCGCCTGAAGCACGCAGCCCGGCGCAGCGTCCCCGCCGCCGGTGTCGACGAGACCAGCAGCCGTGTCGGCAGCCACTCGGAATGAGTCTCCGCTCGTGATCGCCACGGCCGCTGCTTCCCAGATGCGCAATTGCCGTCCCATCCAGCGCGTCTCGGCGACCGGCCACGGGTCGAAGGCACGCACCTGCCGCTCGATCTCGACCGCCGGACGCGACCAGTCGATGAGCGCCTCCTCCTTGCGGAGCTTCGGCGCATAAGTTGCGCCCTCGGCGGGCTGCGGTACGGCCCCGAGCCGCCCGTCGGCCCAGGCGCCGACCGCGGCGACGATCGCTTCGGCGCCGAGCACCGCCAGCCGGTCGTGCAGGCTGCCGGCGCTTTCCCCGGGCGCGATCGTGATTTCGCGAGAGAGGAGCATCGGCCCGGTATCCAGCCCGGCGTCCATCTTCATGATGGTGATGCCGGTCCGCGCGTCGCCGGCGAGGATCGCGCGCTGTATCGGCGCCGCGCCGCGCCAGCGCGGGAGCAGGGACGCATGGATGTTGAGGCAGCCGCGGCGCGGTACGTCCAGCACGGCTTGGGGCAGGATGAGCCCATAGGCCGCGACGACCATGACGTCCGGCATGAACGATGCGAGCCTCGCGACCGCGTCGTCCGTCCGTAGCGTGGCGGGCTGCTCCACCGTCAGGCCGAGTTCGAGCGCCCGTCGTTTGACCGGCCCGGCGGTGACCTCGCGACCGCGCCCCGAGGGTCGATCGGGCTGGGTATAGACCGCCGCAATCCCGTGCCCCGCGCCGTGCAGCGCGTCGAGGGCCGGCACGGAGAAGTCCGGAGTCCCGGCGAATACGATGCGCAGCCGGTGGTTCATTGCAGGGACGTTGGTGCGGCGAGCCGGCGACCGGCCGGCGTTCCTAGATCACGGGCGCAGTCGCGCGCTCGCGGCGTCCAGCGGAACCTTGCTCGCGCCGCTCCTTCTCGAGCTTCTTGCGGATACGCGTGCGCTTCAGGTCGGAGAGGTAATCGACGAAGAGCTTCCCTTCGAGGTGATCCATCTCGTGCTGGATGCAGATTGCGAGCAGCCCGTCGGCTTCCATCTCGAACGGCTTGCCGTCACGGCCGAGGGCGCGGACGACGATGCGCGCGGAGCGCGTGTTCAGCGTGTCGAAGATGCCGGGGACCGACAGGCAGCCCTCCTCCGCTTCGACCGTGCCCTCGCGCTCGATGATCTCCGGATTCACGAACGCGAGCGGGTGGTCCTGCTCCTTGGTCACGTCGGCGACGAGGACCCGCTTGTGCACGTCCACCTGCGTGGCGGCGAGCCCGACGCCCGGCGCCGCATACATGGTCTCGAGCATGTCGTCGATGAGCCGGCGTATGCCGTCGTCCACGACGGCCACGGGTTGCGCCCGGGTTCGCAGTCTCGGATCGGGAAATTCGAGGATCGTAAGCTTCGCCATTCTCTTGAAAATGCTGCTAAAGTTAAGTCGGGCTTCGATTTAACAACTGTGAGGACCGCCCTGGACCCGTGTCGCCGTCCAGCGGCGTAACGCGACTGAGACGTGGTCGGCAGCCTCCCGGAGGCGTGCCGGATTATAAGGCGACGGTCGCGACCCCGACACTCGATGGAGAAAGGGATGGATCGAAAGCTGCGCGTCGCCCCGAGAATCTCGACCAGGCTGAGCCACTGGCCCCGGGCCTTGGGCATGGCGCTCGCCGTTGCGGGTGTCGGCCTGGCCCTGGGCGTCACCCTCCCCGTCCCGGCCGCAGCGCAGGAGGCGTCCGGCCATGCCATGTCCGTGCCGCTGGCGCCGGACGCCCCGGACACTTATGTCGTCAAGAAGGGCGACACGCTGTGGGACATCGCGGGGGTGTTCCTCAAGTACCCCTGGTACTGGCCCGAGATCTGGTACGTGAACCCGCAGGTCGCCAATCCGCACTGGATCTACCCGGGAGACGTCCTGCACCTCATCTACGTGGACGGCAAGCCGCGCGTCACCGTCGGGACCGCGGGCGAAGTCCGCCTGTCGCCGCAAGTGCGCACCGACCCGCTCGGGCAGGCGATCCGCACGGTCCCGTACGACGTGCTGATGAACTTCGTGCAGCATCCGAGCCTGCTCACCGAGAAGCAGGTCGACAAGGCGCCGTACATCGTCGGCTTCCGCGGCGGGCACCTCGTTGGTGCTGGCGTGAACGAGGCGTATGCCACCGGGCTCGACAACCCGCCGGTGGGCAATGAGTACACGGTCGTCCACGTCGGCACGGAGCTGCGCGACCCGGACGACGGCGACCTGCTCGGCTACATCGGCCATTACGCGGCGACGACCCGCGTGATCGCCACCACCGACGCGAAGCACGAGGACCCGATCACCCACCTTGCCGTGCTGGACAACGGCCGGGAGATCCAGCAGGGCGACAAGGTGCTGCCCGCGATCAACAAGTTCGGCGACGACTTCGTGCTGAGCGCTCCGTCGGACCGCAAGCTGAATGGCCAGGTGCTGGCGGTCGTCAACGGACTCGCGGTCGGGGGCACCTACCAGGTCCTCGCGATCAACCGCGGCAAGCGTGACGGGCTCGCCCCGGGGAACATCGTCGCGATCTTCGCGCGCGGACTGGACGTGGCGAATTACTACAGCCGCGGACAGGACTGGACGTCGTTCACCGCGAACTACTCGAAGGTGAAGCTGCCGGATGAGCGCAGCGCAACGATGCTGCTGTTCACCGTGTACGACCGCATGAGCTACGGACTGGTGGTGGAATCGACCCAGCCCGTGCACATCGGCGACTTCATCAAGCACCCCGACTTCGGGCACGACGACCTGGGAATGCCGGCCACCGCCCGCTGAGCGGGTCGCGCATCGGCGCGAACGCGCGCATTTCAGAAAGAGCCTGCCGGGCGGAATCCCGGTAGGCTCTTCTGTCATGGACGACCCGAAACCGTGGCTCACGCTCGCACGGGCGCCGGGCCTGCATGCCGGGCATCTGCGCGACCCGGAGGGGGCATCCATCCCGCCGTTGGCCCTGCTGCGAGAGCCCGCTCGCTCGCTCGGCTCGCTCGGACTCGGCGCCGCCATGGTCGAGGCGATCCGCAATCCGTCGACCGCGGGGCTCGAAGCGGACGAGCGCTGGCTCGCAGGGTCCGGCCGCACGCTCGTGACCTGGGGCTCGCCGGAGTACCCTGCGCTTCTCGCGACGATTCCGGATGCGCCGCTGGTGCTGTTCGTCGCAGGAGCGGCGGCGAGTCTGCATCTACCGCAGCTGGCCGTCGTGGGCAGCCGCAACCCGACGGCGATCGGTCGCGACACCGCCGAGGATTTCGCGCGCCACCTGGCGGCCGCGGGATTCGCGATTACGAGCGGCCTCGCGCTGGGCATCGACGCTGCCGCACATCGTGGCGCGCTCGCGGGCCGCGGACTCACGATCGCGGTGCTCGGCTGCGGGCTCGATCGCGTGTATCCGCGCGAGAATGCCGCGCTCGCGGAGCAGATCCTGGCGCACGGCGCGCTCGTCTCCGATCTCCCGGCCGGCACGCCGCCGCTCAAGCAGCACTTCCCGCGGCGCAATCGCATCATCAGCGGGCTTGCAGTGGGCACGCTCGTGGTCGAGGCCGCGCTGCAGAGCGGGTCGCTCATCACGGCGCGGCTCGCGGCCGAGCAGGGACGCGAAGTGTTCGCGATCCCGGGCTCGATCCACAGTCCGCTCTCGCGGGGCTGTCACCGCCTCATCCGCCAGGGCGC
>DAOMFD010000038.1:0-14291 GCA_035429605.1 Steroidobacteraceae bacterium
AGCGTGTGCACGAAGCCGATGGAAGCGGCGGTGAGCAGCAGCAGTCCGAGATCGATGCCCATAGTCGCGCGCCACCTCCACCGGCAGGTGGCGGAAGGTAAACACAGGCCATTTCCGCCGGCAAGGCGGGGAAAGACCTAGTCCAGCTGCGCCGTGGGCAGCTCCCGCCAGCGGTGGCAGGCCGCCACGGCCCCGTCGCCGGTGGACTCCAGCTCAGGGGGCTCGATTCGGCAGCGATCGACGGCCAGGGGGCAGCGAGGCGAAAACGGGCAGCCGCCGGCGGCCGGCAGCCGGTCCGCGACCACCGTCGGCGATTCGGCCCGCGACCGCCGAGCCGCCTCGCCGGGATCGGGATCCGGCACGGCAGCGAGCAGCGCGCGCGTGTACGGGTGGCGCGGCGCCAGGAACAGCGAATCGCGCGGCGCACGCTCGACGATGCGCCCGAGGTACAGCACGGCGACTTCCTCGCAAAGGTGCCGCACCACGGCGAGGTTGTGGCTGATGAACAGCAGCGCGGTGCGGTCGCGCCGGCGCAGCTCGGCGAGCAGGTTGACGATCTGCGCCTGCACGGAGACATCGAGGGCGCTGACCGGTTCGTCGCAGATCAGCAGGCGCGGCCTCACGATCGTGGCCCGCGCGATGGCGACACGCTGGCACTGTCCACCACTCAGTTCGTGCGGGTAGCGCGACGCCAGCGAGGCATCGAGCCCGACCGCCGCGAACGCCGCCGACACGCGCTGCCGGGTTGGCGCCGCATCCGTGACGCCCTCGAGGGCTTGCAGGGCTTCTGCAACGCTCTCCCCGGCAGTCAGGCGCGGGTCCAGGCTGCCGAAAGGGTCCTGGAACACGACCTGCATCTCTCGCCGCATCTGTCGCATCCGTGCACGGTCCCTCGTGTCCACGGTCCAGCCGCGCCAGCGCACCTCGCCGTCGCTCGGCGCGACGAGACCCAGCGCGCTGCGCACGAGCGTCGACTTGCCGCAGCCCGATTCCCCGACGATGCCGAGCGATCGTCCGTCATCGAGGGCGAGATCGAGCCCGTGCAGTGCCGGCACGACGCTGCCCCGCCGGCCGCCCCATCCGCGCGCCGGGTACTCCACGCGCAGCCCGCGGACTTCCAGAAGCGGCGTGCTCATGTCGTCCAGCCGCGCGGCAAGGGCGCATGGCACGCCCAGACTGATTCGCCGGCGGCCTGCGGAGCGGGCTCGGATCGGCGGCACTGGTCGCGCGCCTGTCGGCAACGCGGCGCGAATGCGCAGCCCACGATGCGTTCGTGAGGGCCGGGCGGCTGGCCCTCGATGCCCGACAGTCGATCCGCAGGCGCATCGAGTCGCGGGATCGAGTCGAGCAGCGCACGCGTGTACGGGTGCCTGGGCGATGCGAAGAGCCCGGCGACCGGGGCCAGTTCCACGACGACGCCTGCATACATCACCGCGACGCGATCGGCGACGCCGGCGACCACGGCGAGGTCGTGCGTGATGAGCACGATCGTGAGTCCGCCCTCGCGGAGGCGACGCAATACCTGCAGGACCTGCGCCTGCACCGTCACGTCGAGCGCGGTCGTCGGCTCGTCGGCCACCAGCAGCCCGGGCCCGGGCATCAAGGCCATGGCGATCGCCACGCGCTGCCGCTGGCCACCGGAGAGCTCGTGAGGGTACTGGCCGAACCTCGATTCCGGATCGTCGATGCCCACGGCCCCCAGCAGTTCCAGCGCCCGTGCTCGCGCCTGCGACCTGCTCATGAGCCCGCGGTCGGTCACGTACTCGACGAGCTGCGCGCCGATGCGCAGGTGCGGCGTCAGCGCGTTCATGGGGTCCTGCGACACCAGTCCGACGCGCGCACCGCGCACCGTCTCGAGCTGCGCCTCGGGGCTCCCGATGAGTTCGTCCCCGTCGAGGCACGCGGAGCCCGTGGCGCGCCCGTTTTCGGCCAGCAGGCCGAGGCACGCGAGGAAGAGCTGGCTCTTCCCCGAGCCGGACTCGCCCACCACCGCCAGGCACTCGCCGGGCCGTACGTCCAGCGCGACGCCACGCACGGCCTGCAATGTCCCGCCCTCGGCGTCGAAGGCGACGCGCAGGCCGTCGATCGCGAGCAGCGGCGCCTGGGCCATGTCAGCGTTGCCGCGGGTCGAGCGCATCGCGCAGCCCGTCGCCGAGGAAGTTCAGGCACAGCAGGATCAGCGCGAGCACCGTCGACGGCGCCAGCAGCAGCCACGGCGCGGACTCCATCTCGAGCGAGCCCTCCGCCACGAGCCGGCCCAGGCTCGTGAGCGGCTCCTGCACGCCGAGCCCGAGGAAGCTCAGGAAGCTCTCGAACAGGATGACCTGCGGCACCGTGAGCGTCGCGTAGACCACGACCGTGCCGACGACGTTCGGCACGATGTGTCGCGCGATGATCCGGTGCGTGGGCAGGCCGAGCGTGATCGCCGCATCCACGAACGGCTGGCTGCGCAGGGCCAGCGCCTGGCCGCGCACGATGCGCGCCATGGTGAGCCAGCCGACCGCGCCGATCGCGAGGAAGATCAGGAACAGGTTGCGGCCGAATACGACCGTCAGGATGATGACGAAGAACATGTACGGCAGCGCGTACAGCACGTCCACCACGCGCATCATCCAGTCGTCCAGGCGCCCGCCGACGTAGCCCGCGGTCGCCCCCCAGGCGACGCCGATCGCGAGACTCACCGCCGTGGCCAGCACCGCGATGAGCAGCGATATCCGGGTTCCGGCGCAGACGCGGACGAACAGGTCGCGGCCGTTGCCATCGGTGCCGAACCAGTGTCCCGTCCCGAGCGCCGGCGGCGACGCCAGGGGGTTGAGCGACCAGTCGACCTGGTCGATCGCGTACGGACTCACGGCCGGGCCGGCCAGGGATGCGGCGACCAGCAGGACCAGTGTCGCCAGCGCGACGACGGCGGCACGATTGCCGCGGAGGCGCCGCCATGCGGCGACGTAGATTCCGCGGCGTGGCCCGTCACTCATGGCGGATGCGGGGGTCGAGCCAGCCGTACGCCAGGTCCACGGCCAGGTTGAGCAGCAGGATCAGCGTCGCATAGAAAACGACCATGCCCATGACGAGCGTGTAGTCGCGGTTCACGGCGCCCTGCACGAAATACCGCCCGACCCCCGGCAAGCCGAAGACCTGCTCCACCACCAGCGAGCCCGTCAGCAGTGCGGCGGCGGCCGGGCCGAGGAAGCTCAGCACCGGCATGAGCGCCGGCTTCAACGCGTGGCGACGCAGGATGGCGGCTCCGGTGATGCCTTTCGCCCGTGCCGTGCGGATCCAGGGCGACTGCAGCACCTCGAGCAGGCTGCCTCGCGTCAGGCGCGCGACGTAGGCGATGAACGGCAGCGCCAGGGTCACCACCGGCAGGATCATGTAACGCGGACTGCCCGGCTCCCAACCGGCGACCGGCAGCCACTTGAGCGTGATGCCGAACACGAGCGCGAGCAACGGCGCGACGACGAAGTTCGGCACGGCGATGCCGGCGAGCGCAGTCGCCATGACGCCGTGGTCGACCCAGCCGTTGTGCCTGTGGCCCGCGAGCACGCCGAGCGGCACGCCGAGCACGACGGCGAGCAGCAACGCGGCGCCGCCGATGGACAGCGTGACCGGCAGGCCGTCGCCGATGAGTTCCGCCACGCCGTAGTCCTTGAGGCGAAACGACGGGCCGAGGTCTCCGTGCAGCAGCCCGGCCAGGTAGCGTCCGTACTGCACGAGGACCGGCTGATCGAGGCCGTAGGCCGCCTGCAGGTTGGCCCGGATCTCGGGCGGCGGCATGTGCTCCGCGTCGAATGGCCCGCCCGGGGCCAGGCGCATCAGGAAGAACGCCGCCGTGACGATCACGAACAGCGTCGGCACGATCCCGAGCAGGCGGCGGACGGCGTAGCGGAGGTACATTACGCCGCTCCCCGGCCGAGCAGGCGCAGGAATTCGGCCTCGTCCACGATGCGGACGCCCAGGTCGCGTGCCTTGCGCAACTTGGATCCCGGATCCTCGCCGGTCACGAGCAGCGTGGTCTTGCGGGACACGGAGTCGGTCACCGTCGCGCCCGCGGCACGGGCGGCAGCGCGTGCGTCGTCGCGCGTCATGGACCCGAGGGCGCCCGTAATCACGACGGTCTGGCCTTGCAGCGGGCCACCGGACGCGCGGCCGATGCCCTCGCCTTCCGGCCACGCCACGCCAAGGCCGCGCAACTCCCGGATCACCTTGCGGTTGTGTGCCTCGTCGAAGAAATCCCGGACGTGCCTGGCCACGACCGGCCCTACGTCGCGGACCTGCTGGATCTCGTCGATGCTCGCGTCCTGCAGGGCATCGAGGCTGCCGAAATGTTCCCCCAGCGCGAGTGCGGTCGCCTCGCCCACGTCGCGGATGCCGAGTGCGAAGAGGAATCGCGCCAGGGCGGTGTGCTTGCTGCGCTCCAGGGCCTCGACCAGGTTCGCGGCCGACTTCTCGCCCATCCGCTCGAGCGCCGCCAGTTCCCCGGCCGTCAGCCTGTACAGGTCGGCCGGCGTCTTCACGCGACCCGATTCCACCAGTTGCTCCACCAGCTTGTCGCCCAGCCCTTCGATGTCCATGGCGCGTCGCGAAGCGAAGTGCAGCAGGGCTTCACGCCGCTGCGCCGGACAGACGAGCCCGCCGCTGCAACGCGCGACCGCCTCGCCCTCCGCGCGCGTCACGTGGGAGCCGCACACCGGGCACTGGCTCGGCAACCTGACCCGTCGCGCCCCAGCGGGCCGCCGGTCGACCACGACGCGTACGACTTCGGGAATCACGTCGCCGGCGCGCCGCACCACGACCGTGTCGCCGATGCGGACGTCCTTGCGCTCGAGGTCGTCCATGTTGTGCAGGGTGACGTTGCTCACCGTCACCCCGCCGACGAACACCGGGTCGAGCCGCGCGACGGGCGTGAGCGCACCGGTGCGGCCGACCTGGAAGTCGACGCCGCGCACGGTCGTCGTCTCCTCCTGCGCCGGGAACTTGTGCGCGATGGCCCAGCGCGGGGCCCGCGCAACGAAGCCGAGGTCCTTCTGCCAGTCGAGGCGGTCCACCTTGTAGACCACGCCGTCGATGTCGTACTCGAGCCGGTCGCGACGCTTGCCCATCCGCTCGAAGTACGCGAGGCACCCCTCGACGCCGGCGACCACCTCGGCATCCGGCGAGGTGCGGAGCCCGAACTCGCGCAATCCCGCCAGCACCTCGCCGTGGCGCCGCGGCGAAGCCCATCCCTCGGTCGTCCCGAGCCCGTAGAAGCAGACGTCTAGCGCACGGTCCGCCGTGACGCGCGGGTCGAGCTGGCGCAGGCTGCCGGCGGCAGCATTGCGCGGGTTGGCGAAGGTCTTCTCCCCGGACTCCGCGGCGCGCTGGTTGAGTCGCTCGAAAGAGCGGCGCGTCATGAACACTTCGCCGCGGGCCTCGAGCAACTTCGGCGCTCCCTTGCGCAGGCGCAGCGGCAGCGACCCGATGGTGCGCACGTTGGCGGTCACGTCCTCGCCTTTCGTGCCGTCACCGCGCGTGGCCGCCTGCACGAACAGGCCCTGCTCGTAGCGCACGCTGATCGCGAGCCCGTCGAGCTTCGGCTCCGCCGAGTAGTCGACGCTCGCCACGTCCAGCCGCTCGCGCACGCGGCGGTCGAACTCGGTGACGTCTTCCTTGCTGAAGGCGTTGTCGAGCGACAGCATCGGCAGGGAGTGCCGCACCTCCGCGAATCCGTGCGACGGCGCGCCCCCGACGCGTTGCGTGGGCGAGTCCGGCGTCGCCAGTTCCGGGTGCTTCGCCTCGATCTCCCGCAATTCGCGCATCAGCGCGTCGTAGCGGGCGTCGGAGATCTCCGGGTCGTCGAGGACGTAGTACCGATAGTCGTGGTGCTCGATCTGCGCGCGCAGTTCCGAGATGCGCCGGGCGACGTCACTGACAGCCATCGCGCCGTCAGCGCCGGACGGGCTCGGCGGCCCGGCCGCGGTCGAACGCGAGCATCTCTTCGCGCAGCCGCATGATGCGCTGCGCCGTGAGCGGCGCGCCCCGGTCGTCCTGCAGGTGTCCACCGAGCCGCGTCGCCAGCGATCGCGCGGCGCCGAGCAGCTCCTCGAACGCCTGCTGCCCGGTCAGGGGCCCCGGCAGGACCGCAAACAGCGCCACCCCGGCGAAGGCCGCGCCCGCCATCGTCGCGGGATCGAACGTACCCGGTTCGCGCAGGCTCGCGAGGCTCAGCACGGGACGTCCCGTCGCATCGACCTTGTGGAAGATCTGGTAGCGACCGAAGGTGAACTGCTCGGCCGCCAAGGCCTCGAACAGCAGCGAGCCCTCGAACCGCGACGGCAGCGGGGCCGTCACGCGCAACGCCACGATGCGCTGGGCGCGCGCCTCCACGGCAGTCTGCGATTCGACGTCCTCTTCCGCCGGCGGCGGCCCGGGAGTCTCCGGAGGCGGCTCCTCGGCGACGCGTCTCGGCTGCGGCGCGACCAGGCGCTGGCCCAGCGTCGGTTCACGCCGGCTGGCAGCAGTCCCCGCCTCGTCGCCGATCTCGACCAGTGGAACGACCTCGTGGATTGGAGGTGTCTGCTCGTCGAGTCGAACCTGCGGCTCGACCCGGACCGGGGCTGCGGGCTCCGCAACCATGGCGGTGGAAGCCGACGGCGAGTCCACCGGCAGCGTCCGGCCGCGCTCGGTTCCCCCGCTCCGTTGCTTGCCACGGGTTCCCCACAGGTACAGCCCGGCGATCAGTGCCAGGCCGGCCGCGAGCAGTATCCAGCGCAGGGCCCCCATCGTGTCCCGTCAGATCGCCGCGAGCCTCACGGCCTCGTCGACGTCCACCGCGACGAGCCGCGACACGCCCGGCTCGTTCATGGTCACGCCGAGCAGCTGGCTCGCGAGTTCCATGGTCGCCTTGTTGTGCGTGACGAATACGAACTGCACCCGGCTCGACATGTCGCGCACGATCTCGCAGAAGCGGCCGACATTGTTCTCGTCGAGCGGCGCGTCGACTTCGTCGAGCAGGCAGAACGGCGCCGGGTTGAGCTCGAAGATCGAAAAGACCAGCGCCACCGCGGTGAGCGCCTTCTCGCCGCCCGACAGCTGGCTGATCGAGCTGTTCCGCTTGCCCGGCGGGCGCGCCATGATCGCGACTCCCGACTCCAGGACGTCCTCGCCGACCAGCTCCAGGTAGGCGTGACCGCCGCCGAACAGGCGCGGGAACTTGTCCTTGAGCCCGGCGTTGACGCGGTCGAACGTGTCCTGGAAGCGCGTGCGGGTCTCGCGGTCGATCTTGCGCATCGCGTCCTCCAGCGTCGCGAGCGCGTCGTTCAGGTCCGCGAACTGCCGGTCCAGGTATTCCTTGCGCTCGGACTGCTCGCGGAACTCGTCGATCGCTGCCAGGTTCACCTGCCCGAGCCGCTCGATCTTGTCGGCCGCCTCCGCCAGGCGCTGTTCCCATCCGGTCACGTTGGCATCCTCGGCCAGCGCCGCGACCACTTCGGAGAATTCGAGCCTCGTCGCGCCGAACTGTTCGAGCAACGCTTCGCGCCGGACGCGCAACTCCTGCACCGAGAACCTGACGTTCTCGAGCAGGTCGCGCGCCTCCTGCACGGCCGCCTCGGCCACGACGCGCTGCTCGTCGAGCTCGCGCAGCTTCGCGTCCACCTCGTCCATGGTCCGGCGTGCCACCGCGAGTTCCTCGTCGACCACCACGCGGCGCGAAAGCGCCGTGTCCAGGGCCAGCTTGAGGTCCGCTTCGCCAGCTTCGCCGGCGGCGAGCTGCGCCTCCAGGTCGGCCCTGCGCGCCGCGAACTGGCTGATCTGCCCGTCGAGTCGGGCGATGCCCGCCAGCAGGGACTCATGACTCGTGCGTCGCGATTCGACGCGTATTGCGACCTCCCGCGCGGCGTTGCGGTGCTCTTCCGCGAGCCGCCGCGCCTCGGCGAGCGCCTGCCGCAGCGCGTCGCGCTCGCTCTCGAGGAGCCGCCGCCGCTCGTCGAGCGCGGCCATCGCGTCGACCGCCTCCTCGAGACGACCACGCGCCGAGCGGCTGCCCGCGGTCGCCACTTCCAGCGCGCTGTCGAGTTCCGCGAGCTCTCCGGCGAGCTGCCGCATGCGGGCTTCGCGCTGCTCCGAGCGGGCCCGCAGGCTGTCCAGTTGCGATCGCGCGGCCATGTGCTCCGCACCGGTCTGCGCGAGGCGCGCCTGGTCGGCGGCGAGCTCGTCTTCCTTGGCGCGGATGCCAGCCCGGTGCGCATCGAGCTGCCGCTCGAGTTCGTCGCGCCTCGAGCCCAGCCCTGCAAGCACGTCACGTTCCCGCCGCAGTGCTTGCTCGCGCTCGATGACGCCTTCGTGGACGTCCCGGTCACGGCTCACGCGCAGCCAGTCCGGCCCGATCCAGATGCCGTCTCGCGTAATGACCGACTGGCCGGCGCGCAGGCTCGGTCGCGCCGCGAGCGCCTCGGCGAGCGTGTCCACGGACGCAATGCCTTCGAACAGGGCGTCGAGCCCGGCCGGGCCGCGCACGCGCGATCGCAGCGCGCCACCCGCTCCGCCCGGGAGCGGCGCTCCCTGCCCGCCCGCGAAGAACGTCACGGTCCCCGACGAGAGGCTCGCGAGTGTGCCGGCAACGTCGTCGATCGAATCGACGCATACCGCTTCCAGGTACGACCCGAGCACCGTCTCCACGGCGCGTTCCCAGCCGCTGTCCACGGCGAGTTGCTGCGCGAGGCGCGGGTTGCCATTGAGCCCGCGCGACTCGAGCCACTCGACGACCTTGCCCTGTCCCTGCCCCAGTGCGGCTTTCTGCAGCGCCTCCAGTGACACGACCCGGCCTTCGGCCTCCTGCGCGTCGCGCCGCGCGCCCTGCGCGGCTTCCGCCAGCTCACGCTCGCGGGCTCGCTCGGCCTGCAGGTCCGCCACCAGCCCCGCGATCCGGTTGCGCGCTGCCTCGAGCGCGCCGCGCGCCGCCGACTCGGCACGATCGAGCTCGTTGATCTTCGCTGCGACGTCGGCGGCCGAGAGCACGGCGTGCTCCTGGGAGGCACGCTCCCGCTGCTCGGCGAGCCGCTTCACGTGCACGTCCATCTCGCCCAGGCGCGCACGCTCGGCTTCCGCCGCCGACGAAGACTCCCGCAACGACTGGTTGAATGCTTCCCAGCGCTCCTGCCACGCGTGCATCGCCGCCTCGGATTCCGCGAGGCGGTTCGCCGAACTCTCCTCGGCGCTGCGTGCGGCCACCAGGCCGGGCTCGATCTCCGCGAGCAGGAGCGCGAGTTCGGCTGCCTGCGCGGCATCGCGCGCGCGGTGTGCGCCCGCCTCCTCGAGTCCCTGGGCAACCTGGCCCAGCTCCTGTCGCTGGCGGCTCCTTAGCTCGCGCGCATGCTCGATGGCCTGCTCGGTGCGCGAGATGTCGGCACCGACCTGGTAGTAGCGGCCCTGGACCTCGCGGAGCACTTCGCCCTGGGCATCGTGGTCGCGGCGGGCGCGCTCGATGGCAGCCTCGATCGATCGCTGGCCGGCCAGTGCTGCCTGCATCGCCAGCTCGCGCTCGCTCATGATCGCCTGGCGCGCCCCGGCCTCCGATTCGACCTCGCGCAGACGGAGTGCGAGCAGTTCCGCGTGCAACTGCCGCTCCTCCTGCTTCAGCGCCTGGTAGCGGCGCGCGGTCGCCGCCTGGCGCTGTAGGTGCCGCAACTGCTTCTCCACTTCGTCGCGCAGGTCGGACAGGCGGGCGAGGTTCTCGCGCGTGTGGCCGATGCGGGACTCCGTCTCGCGCCGGCGCTCCTTGTATTTCGAGATCCCCGCGGCTTCCTCGATGAACGCGCGCATCTCGTCGGTCTTCGCCTCGATCACGCGCGAGATCATGTTCTGCTCGATGATCGCGTAGCTGCGCGAGCCGAGGCCCGTGCCCAGGAACAGCTGCGTGATGTCCTTGCGCCGGCAGCGCGTGCCGTTGAGGAAGTACGACGACGTCCCGTCACGCGAGACGACGCGACGCAGCGACACCTCGGCGTAGTTCGCATACTCCCCGCCGAGCTTGCCGTCGGCGTTGTCGAACACGAGCTCGACGGAGGCGTGGCCGACCGGCTTGCGCGATCCAGAGCCGTTGAAGATCACGTCGGCCATCGAGTCGCCGCGCAGGTGCTTCGCCGAGATCTCGCCCATGACCCAGCGCACGGCGTCGATGATGTTCGACTTGCCGCACCCGTTCGGGCCCACCACGCCGACCAGGCTGCTCGGGAAACTGATCGTGGTCGGGTCCACGAACGACTTGAATCCGGCCAGCTTGATCTTGGTCAGGCGCATCGATCACCCAGGGAAAAGGGGGCCACGGGAACGAGCGCGAAGTGTAAAAGAAAGTGGCCAGCGCCACAGCACCGCCGGCGTCCCCGAGGCGGGCCGCGAGGGGTCGCTCCGCACGCTCCCCGGGCGGGTGGACCGGCCGCGTCGGGCCTGTATAATCCCGCGTCCTTCGCAGTGTCCCCGGAGTCCGTAGATGCCCGCAAAGAAACCGTCTGCCAAGGCGACCAAGGCCAAGAAGACTGTTTCTGCCCGCCCGGCCAGCAAGGCGTCGGCCAAAGCCGCGCCCAAGGCCAAGGCCGCAGCGAGGAAGACGCCCGCGAAGGCGGTGGTCAAGCCCAAGGCCAAGGCAGCCGCGCCTGCGAAAGCCGTGGCCAAGCCCAAGGCAGCTGCGACCGTGAAGGCCCGCACGGTGACACCCGCTCCGGCCCAGAAGGCGCCGCCTGCGGCGAAGCCCGTGGCAGTCGCCCCCAGGCCTTCGACTCCTCCGCCGTCACCGATCGCGTCCGCCAGCCTGCTCGCGGGACCGCGCAACGTCGAGCCGTACGTCCCGCGCAAGGGCGAGGAGTACATGAGCAAGGAGCAGCTCGAGCACTTCCGCGCCATCCTGTCGGACTGGAAGCAGGACCTGATGCAGGAAGTCGACCGCACGATGCTGCACATGAAGGACGAGGCGGCGAATTTCCCGGACCCGAACGACCGCGCCACGCAGGAGTCGGAGTTCAGCCTGGAGCTGCGCACGCGCGACCGCGAGCGCAAGCTGATCCGCAAGATCGACGAGGCCTTGAAGCGCATCGAGGACGGCAGCTACGGCTTCTGCCTCGAGACCGGCGAGCCGATCGGCGTGAAGCGCCTCGAGGCCCGGCCAGTGGCCACGCTCAGCGTCGAGGCGCAGGAACGCCGTGAGCGGCGCGAAAAGCAGTTCGGCGACCGCGACGACTGGTACCGTTGAGGGCGCAACGCCCTGTCGCGGGCGATTTGCGCCGACGCCGAGCGGGGCGCTGCATTTCGGTTCCCTCGTTGCCGCCCTCGCCAGCTGGCTCGACGCGCGCGCACGTGGCGGGCAGTGGCTCGTCCGCATCGAGGACCTCGATCCCCCGCGCGAGCGTCCCGGCGCCGCGGACGACATCCTCGCCACGCTCGAATCACTCGGCCTGCACTGGGACGGACCGGTTCTGCGCCAGAGTTCCCGCCACGACGCCTATGACGCCGCGCTCGAGCGGCTGCGCCGCTACGGCCGGCTGCGCGAGTGCGCCTGCCCCCGGACGGCACTCGCGAGCCTGCCGCAGAACGCTCAGCGGGCGTCCGGAGACGATCTCTACCATCCTCCGGAATGCGTCGTCGGCGCCGGGCACCGAGGCGGCATCGCACTGCGTTTCCGGGTGCCTGATGGAGAGGTCGAATTTCTCGACCGCGCGCAGGGCGCAGTGCGGGTGAACGTCGCGCGGTCGGTCGGCGATTTCGTGCTGCGCCGGCGCGATGGGCTGTACGCCTACCAGCTCGCGGTCGTGGTCGACGACGAGGCACAGGGCATCACCGACGTCGTCCGTGGGGCCGACCTGCTGTCGAGCACCCCGCGCCAGGTGCTGCTGCAGGACGCCCTGGGCCTGCGCCGGCCGAAATACATGCATGTCCCACTTGCCGTGGACGCTGGCGGCCTTAAGCTTTCCAAGACGTCGGACGCGCCGCGACTGGCGGGGGCCGCGCCGGCCGCGCAACTGGCCGCCGCGCTGGACTTCCTCGGCCAGGAGCCGCCGCCGGACGCTGCGGGTGCGGCCGTCGGTGACGTCCTGCGCTGGGCAGCCGCGCACTGGGATCCGGCACGATTCGCGGGATCGACGTCACGGGCAACGCCCGCACTGGCACGGGATTGATCAGGGACAGACAACAGGTAGAAGACATGGCAACCAAGGCTAAGACCAGGCGAACGCGCGCAGCTGCCAATGCGGACGGCGGCCGTCCGGCCCCACGTGTGATTCGCAAGTATCCCAACCGTCGCCTGTACGACACCGTCGAGAGCCGCTACGTCACGCTGGCGGACATCCGTCGCCTCGTGGTCGAGCGCATCGACTTCGTGGTGCTCGACCGCAAGAACCAGCAGGACATCACGCGCAGCATCCTGCTGCAGGTGATCGCGGAGCAGGAAGGCGCCGGAGAGTCGCTGATGAGCCGCGACTTCCTGTCGCACGTGATCCGGACCTACGGCAGCGGACTGCAGGATTTCGTGGGCCGCTACCTCGACGAGAGCATCCGCCAGTTCGCGCGCGAGCAGCGCGACCTGCGCGACAAGCTCAAGAGCGTGGTCGGCGTCGACCCGGTCGAGACCGTCACGGCGGTCGCGCAGAAGAATTACCAGCGCTGGAAGGAGCTGCAGGAAGAGGTCTTCAGCCGCCTGCCCGGTTCCTGGGGGCGCGAGAAGGAAAAGGACAAGGAGTAGGCCAGGCTGGCGACCCGCCGGACGGCAGCGGCAGCAAGAAAAAGGGCCGGCAATGCCGGCCCTTTCTCATTCATCGCCATCGATCGCCAAGCGCGCGCGAGCGCGCGCAGCGTCACGCGTCGACGTTGCGCATCGACAGCCGCACGCGGCCCTGTCGGTCGACCTCGAGCACCTTCACGCGCACGACGTCGCCTTCCCTGAGCTTGTCGCTCACCCGCTCGACGCGCTCGTCGGAGATCTGCGAGATGTGCACCAGGCCGTCCTTGCCGGGCAGGATCTGCACGAATGCGCCGAAGTCCATCAGGCGGACGACCTTGCCCTCGTAGATCGCGCCCACCTCGACCTCGGAGGTGATGAGCTCGATGCGCCGCTGCGCCTCGCGACCGGCCGCACCGTTGACCGACGCGATCTTGACGGTGCCGTCGTTCTCGATGTCGATCGTGGTGCCGGTCTCCTCGGTGATGGCGCGGATCACCGCGCCACCCTTGCCGATGACCTCGCGGATCTTCTCCGGGTCGATCTTGATCGTGATGATCGTGGGCGCCCACTCCGACATCTGCGGGCGCGCCTCGGTGATGACCTTGGCCATCTCGCCGAGGATGTGCAGGCGCGCCTTGTGGGCGTGCTCGAGCGCGACCTTCATGATCTCGCGCGTGATGCCCTCGATCTTGATGTCCATCTGCAGCGCGGTGACGCCGTTCGACGTGCCGGCGACCTTGAAGTCCATGTCGCCGAGGTGATCCTCGTCGCCGAGGATGTCGGTCAGCACCTGGAACTTGCCGCCCTCGAGCACGAGCCCCATGGCCACGCCCGCGACCGGCGCCTTGAGCGGCACGCCGGCGTCCATGAGCGAGAGGCTGGTGCCGCACACCGAGGCCATCGAGCTCGAGCCGTTCGACTCGAGGATCTCGGAGACGACGCGGATCACGTAGGGGAACGTGGCCATGTCCGGCATCACGGCGCTGACGCCGCGGCGCGCGAGGTTGCCGTGGCCGATTTCGCGGCGCTTCGGCGAGCCCATCATGCCCGTCTCACCCACCGAGAACGGCGGGAAGTTGTAGTGGAGCATGAACGGCTCCTTGCGCTCGCCGGCGAGCGCATCGATGAGCTGCGCGTCGCGGCCGGTGCCGAGCGTGGTCGTGACGAGCGCCTGCGTCTCGCCACGGGTGAACAGCGCCGAGCCGTGCGTGCGCGGCAGCACGCCGGTCTGCACGGTGATCTTGCGGACCGTGTGCATGTCGCGGCCGTCGATGCGCGGCTGGCCCGCGAGGATGCGGCCGCGGACGAGGTTGTATTCGAGCATGCCGAGCTGGTCGCTCACCTTGCGGGCATCGAATCTGGGGCTCTCGCCGCCGGCCAGCGCCTCGACCGTGGCCTTCTTGATCTCGCCGATGCGGGCGTAGCGTTTCTGCTTGTCGGTGATCGTGTAGGCCTCGCCCAGCGCGGCCTCCGCCTGCGACGCCACTGCGGCGACGAGCGCCGGGTCGACGGCCGGCGCGGACCACGCCCAGGCCGGCTTGCCGGCCTCGGCAGCCAGTTCGCGGATCGCCTTGATCGCGACCTGCATCTGCTCGTGGCCGAA
>DAOMFD010000039.1:0-14259 GCA_035429605.1 Steroidobacteraceae bacterium
AGCAGGCCCAGGAGCGCAAGCTGCAGGTCGGCAGCGGCGACCGCTCCGAGCGCATTCGCACCTACAATTATCCGCAGGCGCGGGTCACGGACCACCGCATCAACCTGACCATCTACCAGCTGCCGGCGGTGATGGAGGGTTCGCTCGACGAGCTCATCGGCCCGCTGCAGCAGGAGTGGCAGGCCGAGCAACTGGCGAGCCTGCAGTGAGCGGCGAAGCCGTGATGCAATGGCGAGCGGTATCCGGGCACTGATCGAGGAGGGCGCCGCCCGCTTGTCGCGCGTGGCCGACGATCCGCGCCACGAGGCCGCCATCCTGCTGGCCGCCGCGCTCGGGAAGCCACGGTCGTATCTCCTGGCGCACCCCGATGAGCGGGTGCTCGACTGCGACGCCACGGACCGATTCGAGGCCCACGTCACCCGCCGTTCGCACGGCGAGCCCATCGCATACATCCTGGGCGAGAAGGAATTCTGGTCCCTGCCGCTCCTCGTCACGCCGGGCGTACTGGTCCCGCGGCCGGAAACCGAACTCGTCGTCGAACGCGCCATCGCCCACGTGTCGCGCGACATGTCGGCTGACGTGCTCGACCTCGCGGCCGGCAGCGGCGCGATCGCGCTCGCAATCGCTCGAGAACGCCCGCGCTGCCGGGTCATGGGCACGGACGATTCCGCCGATGCGGTCGCGCTGGCTGCGCGCAATGCCGCGCACCTCGGCCTCGGCCGCGTCGTGCTCCGCCAGGGCCACTGGTTCGAGCCAGCGGCGGGACAGATGTTCGATGTCATCGCCAGCAACCCGCCTTACATCGCCGAAGGCGATCCCCGGGTCGACGCCGCGGTGCGACGCTACGAGCCCCACCATGCGCTGTTCTCGGGCGCGACCGGGCTCGAGGCCCTGGCGGAGATCGTCAAGGGCGCGCCGCGCCACCTTCGCCACGGCGGCTGGATCGTGCTCGAGCATGGCGACCGGCAGGGTGTGGCCGTGCGGCAATTGCTGCTCGACGCGCGATTCGAACAGGTCGCCACGTACCGCGACCTCGCCGGGCTCGACCGCGTCACCGAGGGCCGCTGGCGCTAGCGCGAAAACGCCAGCCCGGCCAGGTCGCGGCGCTGCAGCTTGCCGGCCGCATTGCGCGGCAACCCTTCGACGAAGCGGAATTCGCGCGGCCGCTTGAATCCTGCGAGCTGTCGGCGGCAATGCGCGTCGAGCGCGGCGGCATCCGCGACCGCAGTCTCGCTCACGACGATCCAGGCGATCAGGCGTGCGCCGAGGTCTGCATCCGGAAGGCCGGCGACGCCCGCATCGGCCACCGAAGGGTGCCCGAGCAGCACCGCTTCGACCTCCGCGGGATAGACGTTCTCGCCTCCGGACACCACGAGATCGTCACGGCGGTCGAGCACGTGCAGCGCTCCCGCGAAATCCACGAACCCGATGTCCCCCGTGTGCAGCCAGCCGTCACGGATGGCTCTCGACGTCGCGGCCGCGTCGTTCAGGTATCCGGAGGTCACGGTCGCGCCCCGCACCAGTATCTCGCCCGGCTCGCCCGGCGCGACTTCCCGCGCATCGTCGACGATGCGCACCTCGACGCCGGCGAGTGGTCGCACGGGTGCCGGGAGTGCGGCGCCGGGTTCGGGCGGCGCCGCGGTGGCAACCTGGGAGGTGGCCTCGGTCAAGCCGTACGTCGGGCACACCGGGTACCCCAGCGCACAAGCACGGGTCAACAAGTCCGGCGACGCCGATGCGCCGCCGAGCAGGAGCACACGCAGGCCCGGAGGTGCCCGGCGCGCCCCGCGGTGGGCGAGCAGTCGCGACAGCATCGTCGGCACCAGCGACACCGCGTCGACATCGCCGGCATCCAGTGCGTCGCTCACGAGCGCCGCATCGAATCTCGGGAGCAGTCGCACGGGCCCGCCGAAGATGACGCTGCGCACGAGCATCGAGAGTCCGCCCACGTGGAAGAGCGGCATGCACGCGAGCCATCGGCCCGCCACGGCGGGGCCGAGCCGCTCCGCCGCGGCAACCGCGCTTGCAGTGAAGTTCGCTCGCGTCAGGCACGCGCCCTTGGACCGACCCGTCGTGCCGGACGTGAAGATCACGGCACACACGATCGCACTGTCATCGATGCCAGAACCGCGCGTCTCCCCTGCGACGCCACGCCGCTCGCCCGTCTTCCCGCTGGGGGAGTCCGGCAAGCTCGCGAGATCGGGCGCGACCACGATTTCCAGCCGCGGCACGAGACCCGACAGCGCGGCGATCCGGTCGTCGGCCACGTCGCTGACCAGGCAGGTGGCGCGGGCATCGCACAGCTGCTGCGCAAGCTCGCCGGCGGTCAGGCGCGTGTTGAGCGGCATGACGGGACGACCCGTGAGCTTGACCGCGTGGAACCACGCGACGAACCGCTCATCGCTCGGCATCAGGAGCGCGATCGGACTCCCGTCTTGCGCCGCCCGATTCGACAGGAACGAGCCCGCCCGGGACGCGCGGTCCGCCAGCTCGCGGAAACCCCACGTGACCTCTCGAGTCTCGATCGCAGGTGCATCCGGGGTCTCGGCTGCACGCCATAACAGGTCGAGTCGATGCCTCACAGCTCGATCCCGAGTCCCGGTGTGCGCGCAACGCGCGCCACCCCGCCCTGCGCTGCCACGGGGTCGGCGAGATCGCGCACGAACAGTCCCGCCGTTTCGAGTCCGTGCGCCGTGCCGGCGTCTCCCCACGCGGCGGCGCAGGCGAGTGCGTGGCACGCACCGACGGCGCTCTCGAAGGCGTGCGAGAACACGACGCTCACGCCGGCCCGCTGCGCGCGAGCTGCGATCTCGAGTGCGCGCTCTGCGCCGCCGACCATCGCCGGCTTCAGCACCATGACGTCGACGGCCGCGGCTGCGAGCAGCTGCGACGCAGCATGCTCGCCGGCGACGGACTCGTCGGCAGCGATCCGGACCGGCGTTCGACCACGCAGCCGCGCGAGCGCCGCGACTTCGCCCGGGGGCACCGGTTGCTCCACGTACTCGAACCCGCAGTCGGCCAGCGTCTCGAGTGCGATGGGCGCGGTGACTTCATTCCACGCGCCGTTCGCGTCGCCCCGCAGGGACACGTCGGGCCCGAGACCCGCGCGGGCCGCGCGGGCGAGCTCGACCTCCTCCTGCAGCGATCCGGTGCCGAGCTTCATCTTGGCCGCGCGATACCCGGCCTCGCGCAGCCTGGCCGCCTCGGCACGCAGCGCGTGCGGCGAGCGTTCGAACAGCAGCCCGTTGACGTGCACCTCGCGCAGCACCGGGCCACTGGCCTCATGGACCCGGGCCGCAAGGAATGCCGCCAGCGGCAAGCCGGCGATGCGGGCCTCGAGGTCCCAGAGCGCTCCTCGCGCGGCGGCACGGGCGGCCGGCGCGTCCCCGAGGCACGCATGCGTCTCGAGCGACGGATCACCCGCGTCCAGGCTCTCGCCCACCGCCTCGCGCGAGAATGCATCGAGCGCCGCGTGCGCAGCGGCCGCGCTCTCCGTTCCGAACCCGGGCCACGGGGCAGCTTCGCCATAGCCGCGCCGGCCCTCGCCGTCGCGCAGTTCCAGGATGACGCTGACGCGCTCGGCAAACGTGCCACGCGAAGTGCGCATCGGGCGCGCGAATGGCAACCGCACGCTCCATGCTCGGGCGGACGCGATCCTCACCACGCCAGGCCGAGCGCGAACAGCAGGCCGAACACGACTTCGAGCCGGGCGGTCTGCACGAGGCACCCGTTCAGGGCCAGCCCTCGCTCGTGCCGCATGCGACTCGCCAGGCGCAGCACCAGCGGCAGTGTCAGCCACGGCAGCAGCACCGGCGGACCGGCCAGGCCGCGCCACCAGAGCAGCGGCGGCGCGGCATAGGCGATCGCCAGCAACAGCAGGTAGTAGCCGCGCGTCGGCCCGTCGCCGAGGCGCACGGCCAGCGTGAGCTTGCCTGCACGCGCGTCCGTCTCGATGTCGCGCAAGTTGTTCACGGCGAGGATCGCCGTCGCCAGCGTGCCGATTGGAATCGCGGCAATGAACACCAGCGGTGAGAACGACAGCCCCTGCACGAAATACGTGCCCGCGACGGCGACCGGCCCGAAAAACAGGAACACGCTGAGGTCACCGAGACCCAGGTACCCGTACGGCTTCGGTCCGCCGGTGTAGAGGTAGGCGGCCGCGATCGACAGCAGGCCGGCCGCGAGCACCGGCCAGCCGGCGACGGCGGTGAGGTAGATGCCGACCAGCCCGGCTCCCGCGAACGCGAGCCACATCGCGCGCTTCATCTGCGCGGCGCTGATCCATCCCTGCTGGGTCGCGCGCTGCGGGCCGAGGCGGTCGGCATTGTCCGCGCCGCGCTCGAAGTCGAACACGTCATTCGCGAAATTCGCCCCGACCTGCAGCAGCGCGGCACCGAGGAGTGCAGCGAGCGCGGGCCCTGCGGAAAACACGCCGTCGGCCCACGCCGCGCCGGTCCCCACGAGCACCGGTGCCGCCGACGCCGTCAGCGTCGCCGGGCGGATCGCGAGCCACCAGGCCGAGCGGGCGCTTACGGTCGCCATGGGAAGCGCGAGAAGTCCGGCGGGCGCTTTTCGTTGTATGCGTCGCGCCCCTCCTGTGCCTCCTCGGTCATGTAGAACAACTGCGTCGCATGACCGGCGAGCTCCTGGATGCCGGCCTGGCCGTCGAGCTCCGCGTTGAACGCCGCCTTCAGGCAGCGAATGGCCATCGGGCTGTGCTGCAGGATGCGCCTTCCCCAGGCCACCGCGGTGGCCTCCAGTTCGGCCAGCGGCACGACCTTGTTCACGAGGCCCATCGCAAGTGCTTCCTGGGCATCGTACTGCTCGCACAGGTACCAGATCTCGCGCGCCTTCTTCTGCCCCACCATGCGCGCGAGGTACGACGACCCGAAGCCTCCGTCGAACGATCCCACCCTCGGACCGGTCTGGCCGAAGCGCGCGTTGTCCGCCGCGATGGTGAGGTCGCACACGACGTGCAGCACGTGGCCGCCGCCGATCGCGTAACCGGCGACGGCCGCGATGACCGGCTTCGGCAGCGAGCGAATGAGACGCTGCAGGTCGAGCACGTTCAAGCGCGGCACGCCGTCGTCGCCGACGTAGCCCTCGTCACCGCGGATGCGCTGGTCGCCGCCCGAGCAGAACGCCAGGTCGCCCTCGCCGGTGAAGATGATCACGCCGATCGAGCTGTCCTCGCGCGCGCGCGTGAATGCATCGATCAGCTCGAAGAGTGTCTTCGGACGGAATGCGTTGCGGACCTCCGGCCTGCAGATCGTGATCCTGGCGAGGCCTCCGTCCTTCTCGAAGCGGATGTCCTCGTAGCTGCGCACCGCCTGCCAGTGCGGGCGGTCGTGTGCGGGCCTGCAGGTGTCGATCATGAGCCGGTCTCCTGAACCGAAGGCGGGTGACTGGATCGTGCCGGACCGTCGGTCCGACAGAGGAAATCGTGGATGGCCGCGACGACGGCGGACGGCCGCTCGAGATGCACCGCATGGCCGGCATCGGCGATTTCGCAGAGCTGCGCGCCGGACAGTCGGCGCTCGAGTTCATGCGCGTGCGCGACGAAGGCGGTGTCGAGGGTGCCGACGACGAGCAGCACCGGAACGGTGACGCGCGACAGTTCGTCGAACAACGGCGGTTGCGCGGCCGGACCCAGCGCGCGCAGGCTCGCCGCGAGCCCCGCGGCATCGTTGCGCAGGCGGTCGCGACGCTGCTCCTCGAGGAATGCCGCGCCGAGGCGCTGCTGCGTCTGGAACATCGGCATGGACATCCAATCGTCCACGAAGGCGGCCACGCCCTCGGTCTCGATGCGGCGTGCCAGCGTCTCGTCCGCACGACGACGCGATTCGCGTTCCCCCTCGGACGCGATCCCGGCCCTGCCGCTCAACAGCACCAGCGACGCCACGCTGTCCGGGTGGCGGACCGCAACCGCCAGCGCCAGTCGCGCACCCATGGAATAGCCGAGCCAGTGGGCACGCCGGTGGCCGGCTGCGCGCAGGGTCGCGACCAGCGCGTCGAGACACGCATCGAACGAGTAGCCGGCATCCGCGCCCGCGGTCGAGCGACCGTGACCCGGCAGGTCCGGTGCGATCGTCTCGAAGTCCCGGGCGAGCCCGTCCGCGAGTCCGCGCATGGAATTCGCGCTGCCCGTGAATCCGTGCAGCAGCATGAGCGGGGAGCCCTTCCCACGGCGCTCGAAGTGCAGCGCGCCAGCAGTCACGCAGCCGACTCCCGCCGCAGTGCCGCACCGACCGCAGCGTGGATGGCGTGGTGGCAGGCCGTGTTGGCGGCGCGGTCCACGGACACCTCGATCAAGTGACGACCGCCTGCGATGGAGCGGGATACCGACGCCGCAAGCTCCGCAGCGGTCGCCACACGGCTCGCCTCCCAACCGAGGCCACGCGCGATCGCACACAGGTCGAGGCCGTGCGGCACCGCGAACATGCGTTCGAACATCGGCCGCGGCAGCGTGCGTGCCGCCGGCAGGTACTCGAAGATGCCGCCGCCGTCGTCATTGCTGACGACGATCGTGAGGTCTGCGCCGTGCATGCGCCCGGCCAGCAGCCCCGAGACGTCGTGCAGCAACGCCAGGTCGCCGCACCACAGCACCGCCGGGCCACCGAGCGCGGCCGAGGCGCCGCAAGCCGCGGACACCAGCCCGTCGATGCCGTTGACACCGCGATTCGCGAGGACCCGCAGGTCCCCTTCCCGCGGGTCCGCGAAGGCGTCCAGTTCACGGATCGGCATGCTGTTCGCCACGTAGAGAGCCGCGCCGGAAGGCAACGTCTCCCAGAGTGCGCGTGCCACGTGAGGCGTGAAGAGGCGGCTTTCCGCAGCGATCGCATTCGCGGCAGCGGCCCGCGCGACCTCGTCCGCGCGTCGCCATTGCGCGAGCCAGCTACCCGGCACGGGCCGCGTCGTGCCCCGCATCGCACACGCCAGTTCGCAGAATTGCCGCGAACCGAGCCGCAGGGAGCGACTGGCGCGATGCTGCGGGTCGCGAAATCCGCCGGCCGGATCGACCAGGCAGACGTCCGCCGCCTCGTGGCGGGCAATCCACTCGCCGAGAGCCTTGCTCGTCGGCAAGGCACCGCAGCGCACGACGAGGTCGGGACGCAGGCGCGCGGCCGTCGATGCGTCGCGCAGCAGCAGGTCCGCGCCATGGATCACGGACGACGAGGTCATCGGGCCGGCACGCAGGCCGGACGCGGGATCCGCGATCACCGGCCAGCCCAAGGCCGCTGCAAGGGCGTGGACCGCGCCCGCGAGCTCCGGGTCCCAGCGGTCGGGCCCGAGCACCAGCACGCCGCGCTCGACGTCGGCGAGTTCTGCGACCGCGTTCAAGGTCTCGGCAGCGACTGCACCCGCCGCACCGGTTGCGGCGCGCGGATCGCGCGACGCAACTGCACGCGGCTCCGGAGGCGGCCTCGAGATCTCGGCGACGGCAATGGATGCCGGAAGCAGCGGCTCGCGAAACGGCAGGTTCAGGTGCACTGGGCCCGGCGCCGGTCCGGTCGCCTCGTGCAGGGCGCGCCGCGCGAGCGCTCGCGCGTACGCGGGCTCGCCACCCCGCTCCGAAGGGCACGGTGCCTCCTCGCTCCAGCGCGTGAATGCGGCGAACAGCGTGCGCTGTTCCATCGTCTGCGCAGCGCCCCAGGCGCGCAGTTCCGGCGGGCGATCCGCCGTCAACACCACCAGCGGCGCGCGAGAATGAAAGGCCTCGGCGACCGCCGGCAGGAAGTTCGCACCGGCCGTGCCGGACGTGCACACGAGCGCAACCGGTCGGTCGGTCGCCCTCGCGTAGCCGAGCGCGTGGAAGGCGGCGCTGCGCTCGTCGACGTGCACCCAGTGCGGCAAGCCCCGTGATTCCGCGATGGCGAGCGCCAGTGGCGTCGAGCGCGATCCCGGGCAGACGAACGCCGCCGCGAGCCCGCCGGCGCAGAGCTGGTCGACGAGCGCCCTCGCGAATGCAACGTTTGCGGAACCGACGTCGCCAGCGCCGTCTCGATCGGCCATCAGGGCGCTCCCCACAGCAGCGGACCCAGCACGGTCCTGAGCTTGAGCTCCGTCTCGGTAAATTCGGCCCGGGGTTCCGAACGGGCGACGATCCCTGCGCCCGCCCACGCAGTTGCGGTGCGGCCGCGCACCAGGGCCGACCTCAAGGCTACCGCAAATTCCCCGTCACCGTCGGACCGCAGGAATCCGACCGGGCTGGCGAACCAGCCACGCTCGATGCCTTCGTGATCCGAGAGCCAGCGCAACGCGCCTTCACGCGGCGCGCCGCCGACGGCGGGCGTCGGATGCAGACGCTCGACGAGTTCGAGCAGGGAGGGCTCCGCGGCCGACCGGCGCCTTGCGCTCAGCGGCGTGCACAAGTGCTGCACCGTGCGGGTCTTGAGCAACACCGGCTCCGGCGCCACGGCGACGTCGTCGCAGCATTCGGCGAGCGCTTCGCTCAGGAACCGCACGACGACGGCGTGCTCGGCGCCATTCTTGAGGCTGTCGCACAAGGCAACGCCCAGGGCCTGGTCGGCGGCGCGGGACGCACCCCTGGGAGCCGTGCCCGCGAGCGCAGCGGTTTCCACGAGGCGGCCCTGCACGCGGACCAGCCGCTCCGGGGTCGCTCCCAGGAATACGGCGTCGCCCTCTCCGACCGCAAACAGCGTGCACGAGGGAAATCGCTCGCGCAGCGCCACCAGCCACGCGACGGCGTCGATCGTCGACCCGGCCGTGACGTGCACGGCCCGTGAGAGCACCACCTTCTGCAGCCGGTTCGCCCGGATCTCGTCGAGGATGCCGCGCACGCGCGTCTCGTAGGGTTCGTGGCCGCCGTTCCCGATCTCGACCATGCCGCGCACAGGCTGCCCCAGCGCGAGAGGACGCGGGCGATACCCGGCCCAGCGACTGTCGACACACGCGTCGCGGACGCACCGGCCGTCGTCGCTCCAGTACGCGAGCTCCGGCATCACCAGCGCCCCGTCGGTGAATCCGCGCCACAGGTCGCTGGTCGAACGCGCCGGGGCGAACGCAAATCCGCCGACGAGGTGCCCGACGCGCGGCCCCGGGCCTTCCCAGTCGATCCGCTCGAACAGGTCGCGCGCCCCGGCCTCGGCCGCCCGGAATCGGCCGGCGCCCGACACCGCCAGTCGCCGGGCACATCCCACGCCGACGCGAAAGCAACCCGCCGCTGGCTGTTCCCAATAGAAACGGGACTCACCGCTGGCCGCGGCGAACACCGCCAACGGGTCCACCGCGACGCACGGTTCCGAGCGAATGGCCAGCCGCGCGCTGCTCAACGGGTCTCCCGACGGCGGCCCCTCGCACCGGGGCCCCGTGGCATGCCGTACCGAATCGAGCAGACCCGCATCACTGCCTTCATGTGCTCCAGGTTCGCAGTCGCCGGTGGCCGCCACGCACGGCGAATTCGCTTCGAGTCGCGCCTCGGCTGCCTCGCCCGGGCCGGCAACAGCCCGACACTTTACCCGTTGGGGCCGCGTCCGGGCGAACCCGCGTCCGGCGGATTCGCCAGGGTCCCAGGCCCGAGGGGAGTGACATCGCGCCCCCGTCCATTCAGTATTCCGTCCCCTCCCGCCACCCACACACGGACCCGCCATGATTCGCTTCGAGACCACCCTGGGCAGCTTCACCGTCGAGCTCTTCGAGAAGGAAGCGCCCCTCAGCGCGCGGAATTTCCTCGAGTACGTGGACTCCGGCCACTTCGACGGGACGGTGTTCCACCGCGTGATCCCGGGTTTCGTGATCCAGGGCGGCGGGCTCACGGCCGACATGCGCCAGAAGTCGACGCGCGAACCGATCCGTAACGAAGCCGACAACGGCCTCAAGAACCGCCGCGGCACGCTGTCCATGGCGCGCACCAACGACCCGCACAGCGCGACGTCGCAGTTCTTCGTGAACCTCGTGGACAACGCCTTCCTCGACCCGGGTCGTGGCGGCGCCGGCTACGCGGTGTTCGGCTGCGTCACCGAGGGCATGGACGTCGTCGACAAGATCGCCGCGGTCAAGACCGGCAACAAGGCGGGGCACCAGGACGTACCGGTCACGCCGGTCGAGGTCAAGAGCGCGCGGCGGATCGCCGCGAAAGGCTGAGGCGGCCAGCAGTCTCCGGCGCCGGTTGCCGTGGCGAAGGATCGCAAGGTCCGGTTCTCGCGCGTGCTGCGCTGGATCGGCCTCGCCCTGCTGGGCTGGGCCGGCCTCACGATTGCCGTCGTAGTCGCGCTGCGCTGGGTGGACCCGCCATTCACGGCGTTCATGCTCGAGGACCGGGTGCGGGCCCTCGTGTCCCGGGATCCCGGATACGGGTTCCGCCAGGAATGGCGCGACTGGGACCACATCTCGCCGAATGCCGCACTCGCCGTGGTCGCGTCGGAGGATCAGAATTTCCCGGTACACCACGGCTTCGATTTCGAGCAGATCGACAAGGCGCTCGCGGCGCGGGAGCGCGGCCGGCGCGTGCGGGGCGCGAGCACGATCTCGCAGCAGGTGGCCAAGAACCTGTTCCTGTGGCCCGGCCAGAGCTGGATCCGCAAGGGCATCGAGGCGGGCATCACCGTGCTGATCGAGACGGCGTGGAGCAAGCAGCGCATCCTCGAGGTGTACCTGAACGTCGCCGAGTTCGGACGCGGCACTTTTGGCGTGCAGGCCGCGAGCCGCCGGTATTTCCACAAGGACGCTGCGCGCCTCACGCGCGACGAGGCGGCACTGCTCGCGGCGGTCCTGCCCGCGCCGAAGCGATTCCGCGCCGATGCGCCGTCGTCTTACGTGCGGCGGCGACAGGCGTGGATCGAGCGCCAGATGGCCGGGCTCGGCGGCACGTCGTACATTCAGGGACTGGACTGAGGGCCCCGTGACCACCACGACCCGCATCGCGATCATCGGCGCCGGCCACTCCGGCATCTGCATGGGAATGCTGCTCAAGCGGGCCGGCATCCACGACTTCGTGATCCTCGAGAAGGCCGCGAGCCTCGGGGGCACGTGGCGCGAGAACACCTACCCCGGCGCGTCGTGCGACGCCCCCTCGTTCCTGTACAGCTTCTCCTTCGCGCAGAAGACCGACTGGAGCCGCCGCTTCGCCTGGCAACCGGAATTGCTCGCCTACGCAGCCGAGTGCGCAGTCGGCGCAGGGCTGCTGCCGCACATCAGGTTCCGCGCCGAGGTGAGCGCCGCTGCCTTCGATGAGCGGCGGAGCATCTGGCATGTCGACCTCGCCGATGGCACGACCGTGGAGGCGCAGTTCCTCGTGACGGGCGTGGGGCAGTTGCACCGTCCTTCGATCCCGGACCTGCCGGGCCGCCGGGACTTCAGCGGCGCGCAGTTCCATTCGGCGCAGTGGGATCACTCGCAGGACCTCACCGGCAGGCGCGTCGCGGTCGTCGGCAATGCGGCGAGCGCCGTGCAGTTCGTGCCGCAGATTGCGCCCGTCGTGTCGCAACTGACGATATTCCAGCGCTCGGCGAACTGGCTGCTGCCGCGCAAGGACCGCCTGTACTCGCCGCGCCTGCACCGCCGGATGACGCGCTGGCCGTGGCTCGCCAAGGCCTACCACGACTGCCAGTGGTTCTTCTTCGGCGAGATGATGCTGACGCCCCTCATGAAGCGTGTCCGGTTTGCGCAGTGGGCGGCGCGCGCCCGGTCGCTCATGCACCTGCGCAGGCAGGTGAAGGATCCGGAATTGCGCGCGAAGCTGGTGCCGGACTATCCGATCGGCGCGCATCGGGTGCTCTTCAACGACGACTACTACCCGGCCCTCGGCCGACGCAACGTGCGTCTGGTGACGGACGCAATCGCGTCGGTCGAATCGCGTGGCGTCCGCACCCGGGACGGCACGCTGCACGAGGCGGACGTGATCATCTACGCGACGGGCTTCAAGACGACCGAGTTCCTCGCGCCGATGCGGATCACGGGGCTGGGCGGCCGCGCGCTGGCCGACGAATGGAGACACGGCGCGCATGCCTACCTCGGCGTCGCCGTCAGCGGATTCCCGAACCTCTTCATGCTCTACGGCCCGAACACCAACCTCGGGCACAACAGCATCCTGGTGATGATCGAGGCCCAGGCCGGCTATATCGTCCAGGCTGTCCGGCAGGCCGAACGCAGCCGGCTCGCGCGCCTGGACGTGAAGCGCGGCGTGATGGACGACTACAACCGGCAGCTCGCCGCGGATCTCGCGAAGTCGGTCTGGGCCGCCTCGAAGGCGAGCTGGTACAAGCTGGCCGATGGCACGATCACCAACAACTGGCCGCACAGCACGATCCGCTACCGCAGGCTCATGAGGACATTCGACCTCGATGCCTACGAGGTGGCCTGAAGTCGCCCCTGCTACGGCCGGCCTGTCCGGCAAACGCCGGTTCCGGTACCGTGACGCGCGTCGCGACACGACGCACGCCGGGAACTCCGGCATGGTCGCCGGTATCCAATACACTGCATCACCCCTGGAGTACTCTCTTGCATACACGATCGACACGCATGCGGATCCCGACCCTGGTCGCTGGTCTCGCACTGGTCACACTCGCCGGCTGCGGCAAGGCGCCGGCGCCTCCGGCTGCCGAAGCACCCGCCGACACGACGGCCGCCGCACCGGCGACACCCGCCGATACCGCTGCGGCCGACGCTGCGCGCGCCGCGGAACTCGCTGCGAAGGAGAAGGAGCTCGCGGAACGCGAGGCGGCCCTGAAGCAGCAGGAGGTCGAGCAGGAGCTCGCGCGTCGTAACGCCGAAGCGGCGGCGGCACAGCAGGCCGCCGCGCGGAAGCCCGCCCCGAAGCCCGCGCCGGCACGGACGACCACCGCGTCCACGCAGCCTCAGGCGAAGCCGGTCCCACCCCCGCCTCCGCCACCGCTCGTCGCGCCGGCAGGCACCCAACTCGCCATTGAACTGACCTCGCCTGTCAGCACCAAGACCGCGACCGTCGGCAGCGCCGTGCAGGGCCGGCTCGCATCGGATCTCGTGATCGGCGGCCGGCTCGCCGCAGCCGCAGGCTCGACCGTCACGGGCACGGTCACTCAGGTCGTCTCCGGCAGCAAGAAGATCGGCGGCACGCCGACGCTCGGCATTACGTTCGATCGCCTCGTCGCGGGCACCGGCGGCCCGGTCGCGATGAGCGCCCGGTTCGTGCAGCAGGCGGCCAGTGACACCGGCAAGGACACGGCCAAGGTCGTGGGCACGACGGCGGCCGGCGCGATCATCGGCCACCAGGTGAGCCACAAGAACGGCGCCATCGTCGGCGGCGTGCTCGGCGGTGCCGCCGGCCTCGCGATCGCCCAGAACACCGGCGGTGAGGTGAGTCTCGCGTCCGGCACCGTAGTCACGGTGTCGCTCGACGGTTCCATCCAGTTCCCGCCCGGCTGAGCACGGACCGCGGTCGGCGCTGCCCTCAGGCGGCGTCGACCGCGGGCTCGTAGCCGATCAACGGCGCGAGCCAGCGCTCGGCATCCTTCACCGACATACCCTTGCGACGCGCGTAGTCGGCCACCTGGTCGGCGTCGATCTTGCCCACGGCGAAATAGGTCGCCTCGGGGTGCGAGAAATACCATCCGCTGACGGCGGCCGTCGGGTGCATCGCGTAGCTCTCGGTGAGGCGAATGCCCGCGTTGCGCTCCACGTCGAGCATGCGCCACAGCGTGGCCTTCTCCGTGTGGTCCGGGCAGGCCGGGTAGCCCGGCGCCGGGCGGATCCCGCGGTACTTCTCGCGCACGAGGTCGTCGCTGGTGAAGCGCTCCTCGGGCGCGTAGCCCCAGAATTCGCGCCGCACGCGCTCGTGCATGCGCTCGGCCAGCGCCTCGGCCAGCCGGTCGGCAAGGGCCTTCAGCATGATCGCGCCGTAATCGTCGTGGCGCGCCTCGAACTCGCGCACCTTCTCGTCGAGGCCGATCCCCGCGGTGACGGCGAACGCGCCGACCCAGTCCTTCACGCCCGAGTCTCGCGGCGCGACGAAGTCAGCCAGCGCAAAGTGCGGCTGGCCCGCAGGCTTCGGCTTCTGCTGCCGCAGGTGGTGCAGGCGCCACGCGACCTGGCCGCGTGACTCGTCCGCGTAGACCTCGATGTCGTCGTCCGCGGAATTCGCCGGGAACAGGCCGATCACCGCGCTCGCCCGCACCCAACGCTCGGCGATCATCTGCTTGAGCACGCGTCGCGCGTCCGCGTACAGGTTGCTGGCCGCCTCGCCGACCACGGGATCGGTGAGCACGTCGGGGAACTTGCCGGCGAACTCCCACGCGTTGAAGAACGGCATCCAGTCGATGTAGC
>DAOMFD010000040.1:0-13973 GCA_035429605.1 Steroidobacteraceae bacterium
TCTTCTTGCCGAGCACCCGCTCGATGGCGTGCAGGCGGTCGCGCTCGTCATCGGAAACGAGCGACAGCGCCTGTCCCGCGCAGCCGGCGCGGCCGGTGCGGCCAATGCGGTGCACGTAGTCCTCGGGGACGTGCGGCAGCTCGTAGTTCACCACCTGCGGCAACTCGGTGATGTCGAGGCCGCGAGCCGCGATGTCCGTCGCGACCAGCACCTGCACCTTGTAGTCCTTGAAGTCGGCCAGCGCCTTGGTGCGCGCATTCTGCGACTTGTTGCCGTGGATCGCCGCGCACTGGATGCCGTCCTTCTCGAGCTGCTCGGCGAGGCGGTTCGCGCCGTGCTTGGTGCGCGTGAAGACCAGGGTCTGCGGAGTTGCGCCTTCGCGCAGAAGGTGACTCAGCACCGCCCGCTTCTCGCCTTGCGAGACGAGATGCACGCGGTGCTCGACGAGCTCGGCCGGGGCATTGCGCGCCGCGACCTCGACCGTCAGTGGATCCTTGAGCAGGCCCGTCGCCAGCGCACGGATCTCCTGCGAGAACGTCGCCGAGAACAGCAGGTTCTGCCGGTTCGGCGGCAGCAGCGCCAGCACGCGGCGGATGTCGCGGATGAAACCCATGTCGAGCATGCGGTCCGCCTCGTCGAGGACGAGATGGCGCACGTGCCTCAGGTCGATCGCGCGCTCGTTGGCGTGATCGAGCAGCCGGCCCGGAGTGGCGACGACGATGTCGACGCCGTGGCGCAGGGCGTCCACCTGCGGGCGCGGGCTCACGCCGCCGAAGATCAGGAGTGTGCGCTGCTGCAGGTGACGGCCGAAGGCCTCGAAGGATTCGCCGACCTGAGCCGCGAGTTCACGCGTGGGCACGAGCACGAGCAGCCGCGGCGCGCGATGGCCGCGCGGCACAGGGTTCTCCGCGTCGAGTCGCTGCAGCAGAGGCAGCGCGAATGCCGCCGTCTTGCCGGTGCCGGTCTGGGCCGCGGCCAGCAGGTCGCGCCCGTCGTGCACGGCCGGGATGGCGCGCTGCTGGATGGGGGTGGGTTCGGTGTAGCCGAGTTCCTGGACGGCGCGCAGCAGCGCGGCCGACAGGCCGAGTTGGTCGAAGGACATGTCTGATGTTTCACTCACGCTTCCCCCGCACGCACACGCATGCCGGGACCGGACGAAGCGTCACTGGTTCAAATGATCGGGGGCGCGAAATGCAGACCACGATGAGTCTGCAGGAGGGCCGCTGGGCTCGAAAGCCGGTGATCCTCGGGGCGCAGACCGGACTGCGCGGCGGCAAACTTGGGGCGCATCATGCCAGAAAGCGCCGGGCCGCGTACGAAAATCTCTTCCGCGCTCGTTTGGCCCTCAGTTGCGCGAGTAGATGGTCTTGCCTTCCTTGATCGTCTCGACGACCCGGATGTCGCGGATCCTGTCCACGGGTGTCCTGAGCGGATCGCCGCTGACGATCACGAAATCCGCGAGCTTGCCGGGCGCGATCGAGCCGCGACGGGTCTCCTCGCGGTACTCCCAGGCCGGATTGATGGTCAGCGCCTGCAGTCCACGGTAGGGATCGATGCGCTGGTCCGGTCCGAGCACGTAGCCGGAACGCGTCGTGCGCGCCATCGAGGTCCACAGCATGAAGAACGGGCCGAGCGGCGTGACGTTGAAGTCGCTGTGATTCGTGGCCTTGAGCCCCGCGTCCATCGCGGACCTCATCGGGCTGATGAACGCGGCCCGCGTCTCGCCGATGTTCCTGCGGTGTACGTCGCCCCAGAAGAAGGTGTGGTTCGTGAAATAGGACGGGGTCAGTCCCAGCGCGACGTAGCGCGGGATGTCCTCCGGATGCTGCATCTGCGAGTGGATGACGATGGTGCGGCTGTCGTCACCCGCCTTGAGGCCCGCCGCCTCCGCAGCCTGGATGACCTGCTGGATCGCGCCGTCGCCGTTCGCATGCACGAAGACCTGCAGCCCCGCCTTGTGACCGGCATCGAAGATCTTCGCGAACTGCTCGTAAGGCAGCGTGGTGTTGCCGCGCCAGTCCGGCTGGCCCTGGGGACCGCCGGTGAGCAGCGGCTCGATGTAATACGCCGTCTTGCCCTGGACGGAGCCGTCCTGCGTGATCTTGAGTCCCTGCAGCTTGAGTCGGCCATTCCACTGGCCGAAGGGGAACTCCGGCTTCCCGAGCCACTGGTCCATCTCCGAAAAGGCTGGTAGCACGGCGATGTCGATGAACAACCGGCCCTGCGCCGCGGCCTCCTGCAGGAGGCGGATGTCCCTGGTGTGCGTGAAGCCGTCGTTCGCGAGCGTGTAGCCGTTCTGCGCGTACATCATCTGGCCGGGCTTCAGCAGCTCGAGCATTTCGGCTTCGCTGGGCTGCGGCAACTTGTTGAAGACCGGCAGGAAGGCCGTTTCCATGAGGAGTCCTTCCGGCTCCTTGCCGTCAGACCCCCGCGCGATGATTCCGCCGTCTGGCGTCGGCGTGTCGCGCGTGATGCCCGCCCATTCCAGGGCTTGTGAGTTGAGCACGGCGCCGTGCAGCGAGACGTGCAGCACGAGCACCTTGTGGTTCGGGAACGCCGCGTCGAGCTCGCGCCGGGTGAGCTTGCCGCCCTGCACCATCGAGTCGTCGTAGCCCCAGGCCATGATCCAGCCGCCGTCCGGGACCTTCGCCTTGTCCTGCCACGCCTTGAGCGCGGAGACGATCGATGCCACGGTGTCTCCCGGGCCGACCGGCGACGGCGACACGTTGACCATCCTGGAGAGTGCTGGCGCATTGATGAAATGACTGTGCGCATCGACGAAGCCGGGCAGCATGGTCCTGCCGTGGAGTTCCTTGACCGCGGTGGCTGCGCCCTTGCGCCGCATGGCTTCGGCTTCGGTGCCGGCGAAGACGATCTTGCCAGCGGAGACCGCTACCGCTTCAACATAGGTGGGCGCGGCTCCCTCCATCGTGAGGATGGGGCCACCGCGGATGATGAGGTCAGCCGATCGCGCCTGCACCGACTGTGCTGCCGGGCCGCCCGACACTGGCGCCGACGCACTGCTCCGCTCTGGGCCCGCAGTGATCACGACGACACAGGTCACGCTCGCCACCAGCCATTCGCGCAATTTCGTCATTATTCGACCTTCCCCTTCGTACGCCCGATCCAATCCGCCGCCGGAGCGGCCTGACCCGTCCATGAAACTCACGGCGGCGTCACGCCATTCCGCGCGAGAAACCGGAACATCGTCTCGTAGAGGTGCTTGCTGACGATCGGCCCCGAGATGCGATGCGTGTACCCCGGGTAGAGCATCATCTCGAACGGCACAGCCTCCCCCTGCAGCTTGGCGATGATCGCACTCGAGTGCTCGAAGACGACGTTGTCATCGGCCATGCCGTGGATGATCAGGAGCGGGTCGCTGATCTTCGCGGTGTCCGCCAAGGCGTCCGACGTCGCGTAGACCGCGGGCTCGGTCTTCGGGCGGCCGAGGTATCGTTCCGTGTAGTGCGTGTCGTAGAGCTCCCACCGGGTCACCGGCGCGACGGCGATGCCTGCGGCGTAGACGCCAGGGTTCGCCTGCAGCATCTTGATCGTCATGTACCCGCCGTATGACCAGCCGAAGATCGCGACCTTGGCCGGATCGACGAACGGCAGTGTCTTGAGGTAGTTCGCTCCCGCCAGCTGGTCCACGACCTCGACGGAGCCCATCGCGCGGAACAGCGTCGATTCGAAGGCGACGCCACGATTGGCGGAACCGCGGTTGTCGAGCCGGAAATAAATGTAGCCCTGGTCGACGATCGCCTGCGGCAGGGCGCCGCTCCAGGCACGCGCGACTTGCTGGCTGGTCGGGCCGCCGTAATGATCGTAGAACACCGGGTAGCGCTTCCCGGGCTCGAGCGGCGGAGTGATCATCATCCAGTGCAGTGGCGTGCCGTCCGCCGCCGGAATCGTGCCGAACGAAGTTTCGCGGTGACTGGCGAGATACGGGGCGTACGGGTGCGAGGGGTCGAGGCGATTCTCCTCGATCCAGTCGAGGCGCTTCCCGGTGCCGTCGGCGATGTAGCTCTGGGGCGGATGATCGGGCGAGGAACGAGTGACGACGAGCGTCTTGCCCGCCTCGTCCATGGTCGCCCTGGTCCACCAGCCGGGCTCGGTGAGCCGCTCGATCCTGTCGGGTGTCTTCAGGTCCAGCACGTACACCTGCTGCGCGAGGACGTCGTCCTTGTTGGCGGTGAAGTAGACGCGACCCGAGTCCTCGTCGACGCCCGCGAGTCCCGTCACCACCCACGGACCGCGAGTCAGCTGCCGCCACTGGCCGTCCCTGAACTGGTAGAGATGACCGTAGCCGTCGCGCTCCGACCACCAGACGAGGCTGCCGTCCTTGAGGAACTTGTAGCTGTCCGAGAGGTTGATCCAGCTCCGCGCCGCTGCCCGTTCCTGGAACAGCACGCGCGAGTTGCCGGTCGCGGGATCGACTGCGAGCACGTCGAGCCGGGTCTGGGCACGATTCTGTCGCTGGACGTACAGCGTCCTGCCGTCGGGCGACCAGTCGACGCGGGCGAGATAGATGTCCTTGTCCGCACCGAGGTCGACTTCGACCCGATGCGAACCGTCGGGGTCCATCACGAAGAGCTGGACCACCGCGTTCGGCGTCCCGGCTGCGGGATAGCGCTGCTCGAAGGTCCTGGTGTCCTCCGCTCCGATAGCGGTGCGTGTGACGACGCCGACCGGCACCTCGTCGTAGCGCTCGACCGCGACCCGGGAATCGTCGGGCGACCACCAGTAGCCGGTCGTGCGGTCCATTTCCTCCTGGGCGACGAATTCGGCCTCACCCCAGTGGACGGTGTCGGACGCCTCCACGGGCGTGATCGGCTGCGCCGGTGCGGCACGCACGGGACCCGTCCACAGCCGGCCGTCCCTCACGAAGGAAACGTATCGGCCCTTCGGGGAGAGCGCCGGGTTGAGTTCGTCCTCGCTGGTGTCCGTCAACCGGGTGACCTTCCCGTCGAGACCGGCGAGAAACAGGTCGCCATCCAGCGGAACGAGAATCGACTGGCCGTCGTCCGACCAGTCGTAGGCGACGATGCCCTTCAGGTCGCCGATGCGCTGCCGCTCACGCTGCATCTTCCCGGCCTCCGAAAGCTCCCGACCCGACTCGAGGCGAGCGGAGTCGACCAGCATGGACCACTGCCCGGTCTGGCGGTCGTAGCCCCAGAGGTCATACCGTTCGCGATCCTCGGGATGGTTCTTCAGCAGCGTGATCCAGCGCCCGTCGGGCGAGAGCTTCACCTCTCGCGGCCTGGGGCCGTCAAGGCTGGGACTGGCGAAGACTCGTTCGAGGGTGAGCGCCGGGGCGGGCCTTTCCGGTTCCGTCGCGGGGGCCTCGCCGGCCAGTGCGGCCGCCGTCAGGGCGCACCCGAGCATTGCGGCAAGCAGTAGGCGCCCTGGTCGAACGGGCTTGGATCGGCGCCCGGCACGGGCATGAACGTTCTGCAACCGGGATCCCTCCTGTGCGCTCCGGCGACTAGGCTCGCACAGACGCACGGCCGATTGCCACGCCGGCTGGCCGCGCGAACTACGCCAGCGCCCGGCCGTCACAAATCTGTAACGTCCCCGGGCACATCATGTCGCGGTCCCCAGGATCGTAAACTTCGAGGAGGGCCGAGTCGTGCTCCGACGGATGAATCACAGGTTTCTTGCGGTCTTTGCGCTCGCTGCAGCCGCGCTGCTGGGCCGCCCGGCGTTCGCCGCCGACATTTCAGGCGCGGGTGCCACGTTTCCCTATCCCATCTACGCCAAGTGGGCCGAGGCCTACAAGAAGGAGACGGGGATCGGCCTGAACTACCAGTCGATCGGCAGCGGCGGTGGCATCAAGCAGATCAAGGCCGGCACCGTCACGTTCGGCGCCTCCGACAAGCCGCTCGAGATGAAGGAACTGACCGACTCCGGCCTGGTGCAGTTCCCCATGATCATCGGTGGCGTGGTTCCGGTTGCGAACGTCCCGGGCCTGAAGCCGGGTGCCCTGAAGCTCGACGGGCCGACGCTGGCCAGCATGTACCTCGGTGAAATCACGAAGTGGGACGACGCTCGCATCAAGGCGCTGAATCCCGGCCTGAGCCTGCCGAGCCTCGCGATCGCTCCCGTGTACCGCTCGGACGGCTCGGGAACCAATTTCCTGTTCACGTACTACCTCTCGGGCGTCAGCCCGGGGTTCAAGTCCAAGGTCGGGGCCAACACCTCCGTCGAGTGGCCGGTCGGCATCGGCGCGAAGGGCAACGAGGGCGTCGCCAACATGACGACGCAGACCTCGGGAGCCATCGGCTACGTCGAGTACGCGTTCGCCAAGCAGAACAAGATGACGTACATCGTCATGAAGAACCGTGACGGCCGGTTCGTCAGCCCCGAAGCCAAGGCCTTCCAGGCGGCCGCCGCGAATGCCGACTGGATGAAGGCGCCGGGCTACTACCTGATCCTGACCGACCAGCCCGGTGCCGCAAGCTGGCCGATCACGGGCGCCAGCTTCATCCTGATGTACCGCAATCCGAAGGACGCCAATGCGTCCCGCACGGCGCTCGAGTTCTTCGCGTGGGCCTACGCCAAGGGTGGCGACCTCGCGGCCCAGCTCGACTACGTTCCGATGCCGCCCGGCGTCGTGAAGCTCGTCGAGTCCACCTGGCAGACGAAGATCACCTCCGGAGGCCAGCCGGTGTGGTCGCCGAAGCGCTGAGCATCCAGTCGCTGCTGCGTCGCGAAAGGCGCGTCGAACGCGCCTTTCGCGGCCTGGCCACGTCGAGCGCGATCCTCGTCCTCGCACTCCTGAGCGGAGTGATCATCGCGCTCGCCTACGACGCCTGGCCGGCGCTGCACGAGTTCGGCTGGTCCTTCGTCACCGAGACGCGCTGGAATCCCGTCACCGAGAAGTTCGGCGCGCTCGCACCGCTGTACGGGACCGTCGTGACCTCGATCATCGCGATGGCCCTGGCGGTGCCGGTCAGCTTCGGCATCGCGATCTTCCTCACCGAGACCTGCCCGGTCTGGCTGCGCGCCCCGATCGGGACCGCGATCGAGCTGCTGGCATCCATCCCCAGCATCGTCTTCGGCGTCTGGGGCCTGTTCGTGCTCGCGCCGGTCCTGCAGCACACCATCCAGCCCTGGCTCATCGATCACTTCGGGAATCTTCCCGTCATCGGATTTCTCTTCCAGGGACCGCCGTTCGGCATCGGATTGCTGACGGCGGGACTCGTGCTCGCCATCATGGTGCTGCCGTTCATCAGCTCGGTGATGCGCGAGGTGTTCTCCATCACCCCGGTCGCCCTCAAGGAAGCCGCCTACGGCCTCGGTGCGACGCAGTGGGAGGTGGTCCGCGGCGTCGTCATACCGTGGTCACGCCCGGGCATCATCGGCGGACTCATGCTCGGCCTCGGGCGGGCGCTCGGCGAGACCATGGCCGTCACGTTCGTCATCGGCAACGCGCACCGCATTACCGGCTCGCTGCTGGCGCCGGGCACCACGATTTCCGCCGCCATCGCCAACGAGTTCACCGAAGCCGTCGGCGACATGTACACCTCCGCGCTCATCGCGCTCGGACTGTTGCTGTTCGTGATCACGTTCATCGTCATCGCGGCGGCCCGGCTGCTGCTCATGCGGCTCGAGGCAAGCTCGGGGGCACGCGAATGAGCGCGCAGCGTCAGCAGGGCACCGCCAGCGCCTTCGGCACCCGCCTGCAGGTGCGCCGCCGGGTCGTGAACGTCATCGGGTTCGCGCTGTCCGGAGTGGCGACATTGATCGGTCTCGCCGTGCTCGCGGCGCTGCTGTGGACACTGGTCTCGCGGGGCGTGCAGAGCATGTCGCCCGATTTGTTCCACCTCAGCACGCCGGCGCCCGGCAGCGAGGGCGGACTCGCCAACGCCATCTTCGGCAGTGTCGTCATGACGATGCTGGGCATCGCGATCGGGGGCCCGGTCGGCCTGCTGGCGGGCACCTATCTGTCGGAGTACGGCCGCGGCACGGTGCTGGCCTCCGTCATTCGATTCATCAACGACGTCCTGCTCAGCGCGCCGTCGATCGTCATCGGCCTGTTCGTCTACACCGTCGTGGTCATGAACGCCGGCCACTTCTCCGCGCTCGCCGGCGCGCTGTCGCTCGCGATCATCGCCCTCCCCGTGATGGTCCGGACCAGCGAGGACATGCTGCAGCTCGTGCCCAACTCGCTGCGCGAGGCTTCGGCGGCGATGGGCGCGAATCCGTGGCGCACGATCCTCGCCACCATCTATCCCGCCGCGCGTAACGGCCTGCTGACGGGCCTGCTGCTCGCCGTCGCCCGCATCAGCGGCGAGACGGCGCCGCTGCTGTTCACGGCGCTGAACAACCAGTTCTGGAGCGCGGACCTCAACAAGCCGATGGCGAACCTGCCGGTCGTCATCTTCCAGTTCGCGATGAGTCCGTACGAGGACTGGCAGGGCCTCGCCTGGGCAGGCGCACTGCTCATCACCTCGTTCGTGCTCGTCCTGAGCATCGGCGCGCGCCTCCTCGCCGCAACGGCCCGTACCCGGAAGTCGGGCTGACCCTGCTCCCCGCCCGGCCGGCGTCATGCCGCCTCTTCCAATCGGCCTCGCGGAAGAATAGATTGCACTATATTTCGATGTTTCTCGAATTATGAAAGAGCCGATCGTTCTCAAGGCCCTGGCGGCCCTGGCCCAGGTCAACCGGCTGCGGGTGTTTCGGGCGCTGGTCGTCGCCGGCCAGGCCGGTGCGACGCCCGGCGCGATCGGCAGGCGGCTCAAGGTATCGCCGGCGACCCTCTCGTTCCACCTCAAGGAACTGGTCAACGCCGGCCTGGTCACCCAGGAACGCAGCGGCCGCAACCTGATCTACCGGGCGGACTACGAGGCCATGAACGCCCTGCTGTCCTACATGACGGAGAACTGCTGCCAGGGCATGGCATGCGACGTGCCTCCGGAACGCATCCGCGCTCGCTGAGGACCGTGCATGACCACGAACGTCCTGATCCTGTGCACCCACAACTCCGCGCGCAGCGTCCTGGCGGAGGCCATGCTCAATCACCACGCCGCACGTCTCGGGCTCGACGTCCGGGGATACAGCGCGGGCAGCGCACCCAGCGGGCGTGTCAATCCGCTCGCCCTGTCGGTGCTCGAGGACGCCGGGGTGTCCACGGCCGGCGCCCGCAGCAAGAGCTGGGACGAGTTTGCACGGAGCGACGCGCCGCACATGCGCGTCGTGATCACGGTCTGCGACAGCGCGGCGGGCGAGGCATGCCCCGTCTGGCCGGGCAGCCCCATCCGGGTTCACTGGGGCTATGCCGACCCATCGAATGCCGCAGGTGACGCGGCGGCGCGCAGGGTGGCGTTCGACCTGACGCGACAGGCCATCGGCTACCGGATGCTGCAGTTGCTCGCGCTCCCGCTCGCGTCAATGGAAGACGCCAGGTTGCGGCAGGCATTGCTCGAGATCGCGCGGTCCTGAGGTTGCACTATGGCGACGGTGTCACGGCGTCTCTCCTTCCTCGATCGCTACCTGACGGTCTGGATCTTCGCTGCGATGGCGGTCGGCATCGCGATCGGATGGCTGGCCCCGGGCGTCGAGGCATTCGTGGACCGGTACACCGTCGGCACCACCAATGTGCCGATAGCGCTCGGCCTGATCCTGATGATGTACCCGCCGTTCGCGAAGGTGCGTTATGAGGACCTGCCCGACGTGTTCCGCGACAAGAAGGTGCTGGCTCTCTCGCTGGTGCAGAACTGGCTGGTAGGACCGGTGCTCATGTTCCTGCTCGCCATCACCTTCCTCGCGGACAAACCCGAATACATGGCGGGCCTGATCCTGATCGGACTGGCGCGCTGCATCGCCATGGTGATCGTGTGGAACGAACTCGCCGACGGCTCGACCGAGTACGCCGCGGGGCTCGTCGCATTCAATTCGATCTTCCAGGTGCTGTTCTACAGCGTGTACGCCTGGGTGTTCGTGACGGTGCTGCCGCCGCTGTTCGGGCTGCACGGCTCGGTCGTGGACATCTCGATCGGACAGATCGCGCGGAGCGTGTTCGTCTACCTCGGCATCCCGTGCATCGCGGGCGTCCTGACCCGGGTCGTGATGCTGCGCTTCGTGAGCAAGGACTGGTACCACGGCCATTTCGTGCCGCTGATCAGCCCGATCACGCTCGCGGCGCTGCTCTTCACGATCGTCGTGATGTTCAGCCTCAAGGGCAAGCTGATCGTCACGATTCCGATGGACGTCGTGCGAATCGCCATCCCGCTGCTCATCTACTTCGTGGTCATGTTCCTCGTGTCGTTCGCCATGGGTCGCCGCGCGGGCGCGGCCTACCCGAAGTGCGCGACCTTGTCCTTCACTGCCGCGAGCAACAATTTCGAGCTGGCGATCGCCGTGGCGGTCGCGGTGTACGGCATCGATTCAGGCGCGGCGTTCGCCGCGGTCATCGGCCCGCTCGTCGAGGTGCCGGTCATGATCGCGCTCGTGAACGTCGCACTGCGGTTTCAGCAACGCTGGTTCGGTGGCCCGCCGGCCGCCGGCGCGCCAACTCGGGCCTGACGGCCCTGGGAGACACCATGAGCATCGACATCAAGCAGGTCGTGAAAGAGAGGTACGGAGAAGCCGCCCGCAAGGTCATCTCCGTCAAGGCGGAAGCGTCGTGCTGCGGTCCGGCGCCGTCATGCTGCGACCCGATCACGTCCAATCTATACGACGCCGCGCAGACCAGGGACCTGCCCGAGGCCGCGGTGCTCGCTTCCCTCGGGTGCGGCAACCCGACGGCGCTCGCCGAGTTGCAGGCCGGCGAGGTCGTGCTGGACCTCGGCTCGGGCGGCGGCATCGACGTGCTGCTGTCTGCAAAGCGCGTCGGGCCCACCGGCAAGGCGTACGGCCTCGACATGACCGACGACATGCTGGCGCTCGCGAACGAGAACAAGCGCAAGGCCGGGGCGACCAACGTCGGGTTCCTGAAGGGCGAGATCGAGCACATCCCGCTGCCGGACGCCTCGGTCGACGTGATCATCTCGAACTGCGTCATCAACCTCTCGGCGGACAAGGATCAGGTCCTCCGTGAAGCGTTCCGCGTGCTGCGCCCGGGTGGCCGGTTCGCCGTGTCCGACGTCGTCACACGCGGCGAAATCGAGCCGCAGATCCGCGCCAGCGTCCTCGCCTGGGTCGGATGCGTGGCGGGCGCACTCGACGAGCAGGTCTATCGCGACAAGCTCGCGGCCGCCGGCTTTACCGCGATCGACGTCGAGCCGACGCGGGTCTATCGCGTGGACGATGCGAAAGACTTCATCGCCGCGAGCGGTCTCGATGCAGCCGCGCTGGCGCCCAAGGTCGACGGCAAGTTCATGAGCGCGTTCGTGCGTGCGCGCAAGCCGCTCGCCTGAACGGTCCTGGCTGGATCGAATTGACATGAGCGAACCCGCCTACCTGCCGTTCCTCCAGCAGACGCTGAGGTATTTCGACCGGCCGCACGACGGTCCGGCGCTGACGCCCGTCTCGTCTCCCGCCGCGTGGCGGAGGGGCGACCTGGCAGATGCGCGATGGCGCGTACGACTCACCGACGACGAGGTGGCCGAGCTGCGACGGGCCGTTGCCGCGTGGCTCGCACGCTCGCTGCCGCTCGCCGCGATGACCAAGTCCGACTTTCCGCTGCCGACCCTGGCCGCCCGGATTCGCGACTGGCGCGACGAGGTTGCCAATGGACTCGGCCTCCAGGTCATCTCCCGCGTGCCGGTCGAGGCGTGGTCGCTCGAGGAGGCCTCGGCATTCTTCTGGGGCCTCGGACAGCACCTTGGGCGACCTGGCGCCCAGAACCGCAAGGGCGATCTCCTCGGGCAGGTGCGCGATACCGGCGCCGACCGCACCGACCGCTACGTGCGCCAGTACATGACGACCCAGGACATCCCGTTCCACTGCGACGCCGCGGACATGGTCGGACTGTTGTGCCTGCGGACGGCGAAGTCCGGTGGGCTCAGTCGCATCGCCTCCTCGGTCAGCGTGTACAACGAACTGCTGAGGCGACGACCCGACCTGGCGTCGAGGCTGTTCGAGCCGTTCATGCTCGACACCCGCGACGAGGCCGAGGCGAATGGTGTCAAGGCATTGCCGATACCGCCGTGCCGATACGGTGGCGGCGTGCTGCGGACATTCTGGCACTCGGAGTATTTCCGCACGGCGCAGCGCCACGAGGGCATCCTTCTGACGGACGCCGAGCACGAGCTGCTCGACCTGTACGACGAGATCTCCGCATCTCCCGAGTTCCACATCGACATGGCACTCGAGCCCGGCGACGTGCAACTGCTGTCGAACCACACGGTCATCCACGCCCGTACCGACTACGAGGATTACCCGGAGGAGGACCGCAAGCGGCACCTGCTCCGGCTGTGGATCACGCTTTAGGCAGGCACTGGCGAGTCGGGAGAATCGAGCGGGCACTGCCGTGCGCGGTCGATCGCGAAGCGCAGCGCCTGGTAGTCCTGTGTAGCCATGTGCGTCTCCGCTCGAACGTCAGGGTATGCCCGCCCCCGGCACCTCGACCTCGACCACCCGCAGGGTCGCGCTCGTTTATGTCTTCAGGGCTACGTCTTCGTGTCCATCGGGAATTGCGGCCAGGTGTCGATGGCTCACGCGCCGGAACGATTGATGAGCGCAACGTGCAGGTCGGTGATCGCCCGCGTGATGTGGCCCTTGCCTGTCACGTCGTCGAAGAACATCACATCGCCAGGAACCAGGCGCCGGGTGGTGCCGTCGCTGGCCACGACTTCGCCCTCGCCGGAGAGGACGATGCAGATGTAGGGCTGCGGGGCCGTGTGCCATGTAGCCCCGGCCCCGGCGGGCGCGGAGTACGTCACCAGGGTGCTGACCATGATCGGATCCGTCATGCGCCCGACGGGATTCGGCGGCGGCCCGAGCGCCGCGTCATGCCTCGGTAGCTCGCGGACGCCGATGTGCGTCTCGCCCAGTTCGTCGGTGTGCACGCGTGGGAATGTGATCATCGGGTTCTCCGCGGGCAGGGTCCGGAATACCGGTGGCAACCCCGGGCCGCCGGCTGGGCAAATGCAATACTTCGCCAGGACGGCGGGCGCAGCTAGCGAATTTCCGCAGAATCGCGCGGTCTACTCGCTCTGCAGCCGCTTAAAGCCTTCGATGATCGGATGCCATCCTGCGACCAGCGAGATCATGATCACGTCCATCTGCAGGTCGTCCGGCGCCTGGTCACTGGCCGTCGACTTGTAGCTGAAGGTGAGCCCGATGTTGTCGTTGATCTGGTAACCGAGCGTGAAACCAAAGCCGTAGTTGTTCAGCTTTGATCCTTCGACGCCATCGATGGTGGTCTTACCGCCGTTGTAATAGACCGCATCGAGCGACCCCCACAGGCTCGCGGTGAAGTCACGCGTCAGGTGAGCGTCGATCTGATACAGAGGATCGGCCTCCAGGGTCTGCCCGAGGTAGTCCGTGTTGTCGCCAAAGAGCCAAACCGCGGGCAGGAATTCCAAGGTCGTGCGCCGGGTCGGCACCCATTCGCCGATCTGCCAGACGATGGGAAAGCCGATGCGGCCATACCAGCGGTTCTGGCCGATGTTCAACGGCTGGCTGCTGTCGTACTCGCCGATCGGGATCGCGAGATCCGCCAGCACGTCGAGCGAAAAGCCCGGTTCGAAGCGGCTGACGTCTTGAAGGTTTTCCTGCGCCTTGGGGCCGATCACGTTGAGGGTGAATTCAACCATCGGGTCGCCGAAGCCGCTCACCGACTGCGAGACCGGGGTGCCACCCGGCGCGATGACGTCACCCGAGATTCGTCCCATGGGCAGCAGCACCGCCCCCATGGCCGACCGATCGAACAACGTGAAGGTGCGCGCATACCCGGCCAGGATGAGCGTACTTTCGAAGTCAGCGCCCGGCACGACGGTGAGCGCGGGGTCGAACGGATTCGTATTGCCGCTCATGGACGTCACGATCAGCGGCACTGCATTCGCGCCGGACAGGGTGTGCCAGTA
>DAOMFD010000041.1:0-4171 GCA_035429605.1 Steroidobacteraceae bacterium
GGTCTGCGAGGACTACATCCGCCGCCGCGCGGTGCGCCACCTCGAGAAGGGCCGCGTCTGCATCTTCGCGGCCGGCACGGGCAACCCGTTCTTCACGACCGACACCGCCGCGAGCCTGCGCGCCATCGAGATCGAGGCCGACCTGCTGCTCAAGGCCACCAAGGTCGACGGCATCTACGATTCCGACCCGGTGGTGAACCCGGCCGCCAGGCGCTACGACCGGCTCAAGTACGACCAGGTGCTCGACGGGCGCCTGAACGTCATGGACGCGACGGCCATCGTGCTCTGCCGCGACCACGACCTGCCGCTGCGCGTGTTCAACCTCAACGAGGCCGGCGCGCTGGTGCGCGTCGCGCGCGGCGAAGAGGTCGGCACGCTCGTCACGAACTGAGGCGGCCCGCGCCGCCGCCGCTGGAGACTGCCCATGCTCGAGGACATCAAGAAGGACGCCGCCGACCGCATGGCGAAGTGCGTCGCCGCGCTCAGGAACGAACTGAAGAAGCTGCGCACCGGGCGCGCCAACACGGCCCTGCTCGAGCAGGTTCGGGTCGAGTACTACGGCAGCGAGGTGCCGCTGCAGCAGGTCGCCAACGTCGCGGTCGAGGACGCGCGCACGCTCACGGTGGTGCCGTGGGAGAAGCAGCTGGTGCCGGTGATCGAGAAAGCCATCATGAAGTCGGAGCTCGGGCTGAACCCGGCCACGGCAGGCTCGGTGATCCGCGTGCCGCTGCCGGCGCTCACCGAGGAGCGCCGACGCGAGCTCACCAAGGTCGTGCGCCACGAGGGCGAGAACGCCCGCGTGGCGATCCGCAACGTGCGGCGCGACGTGCTGCAGGAACTCAAGGAAATGCTGAAGGAGAAGCTCATCTCCGAGGACGTGGAGCGCAAGGCCCACGAGGAGGTGCAGAAGCTCACCGACAAGTACGTGGCGGAGGTGGACCACGTGCTCGCCGACAAGGAAAAGGACCTGATGCAGGTCTGACCGTGGCGCAGACGCACACCCGCGAGCCGGGCACGCCGCGCCACGTCGCCGTCATCATGGATGGCAACGGGCGCTGGGCGGCGCGGCGCGCGCTGCCGCGCCACATGGGGCACCGCGCCGGCGTCAAGGCGGTGCGCGCGATCGTCGAGGGCTGCGCCCGTCGCGGGGTGGAGGCGCTCACGCTGTTCGCATTCTCCAGCGAGAACTGGGGACGCCCCGCCGACGAGGTGTCCCGTCTCATGGAACTGTTCGTCGAGGCGATGGACCGGGAGGTCGACGAGTTGCACCGCAACGGCATCCGCCTGCGATTCGTCGGGGACCTCGGCAAGCTCAAGCCACACGTGCGCGACGGCGTGGCCGCGGCCGAGTCGCGCACCGCGGGCAACGCCCGCATGACGGTGTACGTCGCGGTTTCCTACGGCGGCCGCTGGGACATCGTGCGCGCCGCGCGCCACCTCGCCCGTCGCGTGGCGGCAGGGGAGATGGCGGCCGAGGCCATCGACGAGCGGGGTTTCGCCTCGCAACTCGTGCTCGGCGAGGCGCCCGATCCCGATCTCTTCATCCGCACCGGGGGTGAGCAGCGGATCAGCAACTTCCTGCTGTGGAACCTCGCCTACACGGAACTCTATTTCTGCGACTGCCTGTGGCCGGATTTCGACGACGGGGAACTCGCGCGCGCATTCCGCCATTTCGCAGGCCGGCAGCGGCGCTACGGGTTGACGGCGGACCAGGTGGCCGGTGGCTAGCGGCCTGCGCCAGCGCATCGCGACCGCCCTCGTGCTGGCGGCCGTGGTCATCACGGTGCTGGTCGCGATGCCGCCGGTCGTCGCCGTCGCGGTGGTCGCCGTGGTCATCGTGGCGGGTGCCTGGGAGTGGGCCGGATTCGCCGGGCTCGGTGGGAGCGCGGCACGCTGGTTCTACGCCGCGGCCGTGGGTGTCGCCGTGCTGGTCGCCTGGCGCTGGACCGGCGAGCCAGCCGCGCTTGCCGTGTTCCTGCGTGGCGCGGCGCTGTGGTGGGCAGCGGCATTTGCCTGGGTGCTGCTGGCGCCCGGCAAGGGTGGCCGCGTGGCCGCCGCCGTCGCCGGGTTCGCGGTGCTCGTGCCGGCCGCGATCGGACTCGCGCGGCTCGCCATGCTGGAGCCGCACGGCCAGTTGCAGCTGCTGTTCCTGATCGTCCTGATCGCGGCGGCCGACATCGGTGCCTACTTCGGCGGCCGCAGCCTGGGTCGACACAAGCTGGCGCCGACCGTGAGCCCGGGCAAGACCTGGGAAGGTTTCGCCGCGGGCATGGTCGGCGCGGCGATCGCTGCGGCGTGCGGCGCGGTGGCCTTCGGGTCGGACGTGGCCGGGTGGATCGCGATGTGCGTCGTCGTCGCGCTCGTGTCGGTCGTCGGCGACCTCGTCGAGAGCATGTTCAAGCGCCACGCCGGTCTCAAGGACAGCAGCGGACTGCTGCCGGGGCACGGCGGAGTGCTCGACCGGATCGACAGCCTCACCGCGGCGGGCCCGGCCTTCCTGCTCGGGCTGCAGGTCCTGGGGATGGCCGCATGATGCGCGTGGCCGTCCTCGGCAGCACCGGCAGCATCGGCGCGAGCACGCTCGACGTGCTCGGTCGCCACCGCGATCGCTACGCAGTCGTGGCGCTCGCGGCTTCGTCGAGTCATGCGCGCCTGCTCGAGCAGTGCCGCGTGCACCGGCCGCGCGTGGCGGTGCTGCAGGACCCGCGCGCCGCGCGCGAGCTTGCGGCGGCGCTGCGAGCGGAGGCGATCCCCACTCGCGTCGAGTGCGGCGAGGACGCGCTCAGCGACATCGCGGGCGCGGCCGACGTGGACGCGGTGATGGCCGCGATCGTGGGGGCGGCGGGTTTGCAGTCGACGCTTGCGGCCGCGAATGCCGGCAAGCGCGTGCTGCTCGCGAACAAGGAGTCGCTGGTCGTCGGTGGTCGGTTGCTGATCGAGGCTGCGCGGCGGGCAGGGGCGTCCCTGATCCCGATCGACAGCGAGCACAACGCGATCTTCCAGTGCCTGCCCGCGGGTCTCCAGGCGGGGCTGCCGGCGCGCGGTGTCCGACGCATCCTGCTCACGGCTTCGGGCGGGCCGTTCCTGCGCACCTCCCGCGCGGACATGGAACGCGTCACGCCGGAGCAGGCGTGCGCGCATCCCCGCTGGAAGATGGGCCGCAAGATCTCGGTCGATTCCGCGACGCTCATGAACAAGGGGCTCGAGCTCATCGAGGCCTGCCTGCTGTTCGGCATGGAACCCCGGCAGGTCGAGGTGGTCGTACATCCGCAGAGCATCGTGCATTCGATGGTGGAGTACGTGGACGGTTCGATCCTCGCCCAGCTCGGCAATCCCGACATGCGCACGCCGATCGCCCACGCGCTCGGCTGGCCGGAGCGCATCCAGTCCGGTGTAGAATCGCTGGACGTGGTGGCGGCCGCGCGCCTCGATTTCGAGGCCCCGGACGTCGAGCGGTTCCCGGCGCTCAGGCTGGCGCGGGAGGCCGCTGAGTCCGGCGGCACGAGTCCGGCGGTCCTGAACGCGGCGAACGAAGTGGCGGTGGCAGCCTTCCTGGCGGGAAGGCTGGGATTCACCGGCATCCCAGGCGTCATCGACGCGGTGCTCGGGCAGCACTCGAGCGAGGCGGCATCGTCGCTCGAGACCGTCCTCGGGGCAGACGCGTGGGCGCGCGAGCGCGCGGAGTCCCTGCTCGTCGGGGCGGCGAGGTCGAGGGCATGACGATACTGAGCTACGTCCTGGCGTTCCTGGTGGCGATCGGCATCCTGGTGGCCGTGCACGAGTACGGGCACTTCTGGATGGCGCGCCGCGTGGGCGTCCGCGTCATCCGCTTCTCGATCGGATTCGGCAAGGTCCTCTGGAAGCGCACCGACCGCCACGGCACGGAGTTTGCCATTTCTGCAATTCCCTTAGGCGGTTACGTCAAGCTTCTCGACGAGCGCGAAGGTCCGGTCGACGAGTCGCAACTCGCGTCGGCCTACAACCGCAAGCCGGTCTGGCAGCGCATCCTCGTGCTGCTCGCCGGACCGGTGGCCAACTTCCTGTTCGCAGTCGTGGCGTACTGGGTCCTGTTCGTCGCAGGCATCCCGGCCCTGAAGCCCGTGATCGGCGAGGTCAAGCCCGATTCCGTGGCGGCGCGGGCCGGACTGGCATCGGGGCAGGAGGTCGTGGC
>DAOMFD010000041.1:4271-13870 GCA_035429605.1 Steroidobacteraceae bacterium
AGCCCGATTCCGTGGCGGCGCGGGCCGGACTGGCATCGGGGCAGGAGGTCGTGGCGGTCGGCGAGCGACCCACCGCGACTCGCGAGGCCGTGGTACTCGCCATCCTCGACCAGTTGATGGCGGGCGGGCCGATCGATCTCCAGGTGCGCACCGTCGACGGCGCCGAGCGCGTCGCCCCGCTGCGGATCGAGGGCAGCCCCCTGCCGCTCACCGAACCGGGCGCGCTGCTGCCCGGGCTCGGATTCGAATTCTGGTTCCCCGCGATTCCGGCCAGCGTCGGCAAGGTCCTGCCGGGGAGCCCCGCGGAACGGGCGGGGCTGCAGCCAGGGGACCGCGTCGTGGCCGTGGGCTCCCAGCCGGTGGCCGACTTCCCGGCGCTCGTGAAGATCGTCCAGCCGCAGCCGGGTCGCACGCTCACGTTCACCCTGGAGCGTGCGGGCAACCGGGTCGTGGTCCCGGTCGAGGTGGATGCCCAGCGCGAGGACGGCAAGCTGATCGGCCGCATCGGCGTGCAGCCGGCGGCGTCGCAACCCGTCCCGGAGCAGATGCGGACGCGCGAGCGCTACGGACCGTTGGTCGCGTTCGGCAGGGCGGTGGAAAAGACCTGGGACATGTCCGCGCTCACCGTGAGGCTGCTGTGGAACGTCGCGGCCGGCGACGTCTCGGCCCGCAACCTGAGCGGCCCGATCAACATCGCCGAGTACGCCGGTTTCTCCGCGCGACAGGGCATACTTGCGTTCCTGTCCTTCCTGTCCGTCGTCAGTGTGAGCCTCTTCGTGCTGAACCTGCTGCCCATCCCGATCCTCGACGGCGGCCAGATCGTCTACCAGCTGGCCGAACTCGCCAAGGGCCGCCCGCTGTCGGAACGCGCCCAGGCGCTGGGCCAGCAGATCGGGATCGCGCTGCTGCTCGCGCTCATGAGCTTCGCGTTCTACAACGACATCTCCCGCTTGTTCAGCTGAGCCGCCCGCCATGCGATTGAAATACATGGCCGCGCTGCCGGCCCTGCTCGCCGTACCCGCCGTGTTCGCCCAGGCCACGATGGGCGACTTCACGGTCGGCGACATCAAGATCGAGGGCCTGCAGCGCATCAGCGAGGGCACGGTCTTCAACTACCTGCCCGTCAACATCGGCGACCGGATGGATGCGCAGCGCGTCCAGGAGGCGCTGCGCGCGCTGTACGCGACCGGCTTCTTCAAGGACGTCGAGCTGCGCCGCGACGGCGGCACGCTGATCGTCGTGGTCAAGGAGCGGCCGTCGATCGAGAGCTTCACGATCACCGGCAACAAGGACATCAAGACCGAGGACCTCGAGAAGTCGCTGCGCAACGTCGGCCTCGCCAGGGGCAAGGTCTTCAACCAGTCGACGCTCGACGAGGTGGACCGGTTCCTGACCGACCAGTACTACTCGCGCGGCAAGTACGGCGTCGTGGTGGACACGAGGGTCACCGACCTGCCGAACAACCAGGTGAGCATCGCGATCGACGTCAAGGAGGGCAAGCGGTCGCGGATCCGGCAGATCAACATCGTGGGCAACGAGGCGTTCAGCGAGGACCAGCTGCGCGAAGTCTTCAAGCTGCGTACGCCGAACTGGCTGTCCTGGTACCGCGACGACGACAAGTACTCGCGCGAGGAGCTCTCGGGCGACATCGAGAGCCTGAAGTCGTTCTACCTCGACCGCGGCTACGCCGACTTCGACGTCGAGACCTCCCAGGTGGCGATCGCCGCGGAGAAGGACGACATCTTCATCACGCTCAACGTGCACGAGGGCGACGTCTACCGGGTGTCGGACGTCAAGATCGCCGGCGACCTGGTGGTGCCCGAGGAAGACCTGATGAGCCTCGTCCAGGTGCGGCGGGGCGACATCTACTCGCGCAAGTTCATCACCGCGACCACGGAGCTGATGGCGCTGCGGCTCGGGCAGGACGGCTACGCGTTCGCGAAGATCGACCCGGTGCCGCAGGAGAACCCGAAGACCAAGGAAATCTCCATCACGTTCCTGGTGCAGCCGGGCAGCCGCGCCTACGTCAGGCACATCAACTTCGAAGGCGCGACGGGCACCAACGACGACGTGTTCCGCCGCGAAATGCGGCAGATGGAGGGCGGCTACCTGTCGAACGCGGCCGTCGAGCGCTCCAAGCAGCGCCTGCAGCGCCTGCCGTTCATCGAGAAGGTGGACGTCGAGACCAACCCCGTGCCGGGCACGCCCGACCTGGTCGACGTCGACTTCAAGATCAAGGAGGGCATGCCGGGGCAGTTCAGCGGCGGCATCGGCTACTCGCAGTCGCAGTCGTTCATGCTGAACGCGAGCGTGGTGCACAGCAATTTCCTCGGCACGGGCAACCGGGTCGCAGCGGAAGTGAACGCCGGGCAGTACAGCCAGGTCTACAGCCTCTCGCACACCGACCCGTACGTCACGGTGGACGGCGTGTCGCGCACGCTGTCGGCGAGCTACCGCAACTACAAGCAGTACACCAGTTCGTCGTCGCAGTTCGACACGACGACGGGCGCGCTCGCCGTGAACTACGGCTGGCCGCTGTCGGAATTCCAGTCGGTCGCGACGGGCCTGTCGGCCCAGCACTCGGACCTGTTCACGGACCCGAACCAGAGCGCGCAGCAGTCGCTGCTCTGGGTGCAGCAGAACGGCAACCCGTACACCGAGAAGTCGACCGCGGGCATGCCGCCGACCACCTTCACGTACTACGGCACGAAATTCGACACGTTCGTGCTGACGGCCGGGTGGAGCTACGACTCGCGCAACCGCTCCATCTTCGCGGATCGCGGCGCCCGCCACATCGTCAATCTCTCGTACACGGTCCCGGGCAGCGACGTCGAGTTCTACTCGCTCACCTACGACTACCTGCAGTTCGTCCCGTTGACGCGCTGGTTCACGCTGATGAACAACTTCTCGACGGGCTACGCGGCCGCGCTCGGCTCGACCACGTCGATTCCCCCGTACCGGAACTTCTTCGCGGGCGGCGCGGAAAGCGTCCGCGGGTACAAGGCCAGCACGCTGGGCCCGAAGGACACCTTCGGCAATCCGTACGGCGGCAACATCAAGCTCACCAACCAGTTCGAGCTGCTGCTGCCGGTGCCCGAGAAGGTCAAGGGTTCGGCTCGCGCCAGCCTGTTCTTCGACGCGGGCTACGTGTTCTCGAGCGAGGACGTGAAGTTCTACGGCCCGAACAACGTCACGCCCGAGAAATACGACTTCGCTTTTGATATGCTTCGATATTCGACCGGCGTCGCCGTGCAGTGGATGGCCCCGATGGGCATCTTCCGGTTCAGCTACGCGATCCCGCTCAATGCCCGCAAGGGCAGCCCGACGGTCTACGGCGACGAGACGGAAAACTTCCAGTTCTCCATTGGACAGGCTTTTTGAGGAATACGGCTCCATGCGCATCAAGACAGCGACCCTTTCCCTGCTGGTCCTCGCCGCAAGCGCCCTGCCCGCGGGCGGCGCCCTGGCGGACACCAAGGTGGGCGTCGTGAACGTGTCCCGCCTGCTGCAGGAGTCGCCGCAGGCGCAGGCCGCCTCACAGGCGCTCGAGAGCGAGTTCGCTGGGCGTCGCCGGGAGCTCGAGGCCCAGCAGAAGGACCTGAAGGCCAAGGAAGACAAGCTGCAGAAGGATGGCGCGGTGATGGCGGCCAACGAGCGCACCAACGCCGAGAAGACGCTGCGCGACGGCCAGCGCGAGCTGGCGCGCAAGCAGAACGAGTTCATGGAGGACCTGAACGTGCGCCGCAACGAGGCGCTCGGGCAGCTGCAGCGCACGGTGCTGCAGGAAGTCCAGGCCTATGCGAAGACGGCGGGGCTCGACGTGGTGGTCGCGGACGCGCTCTATGCGAGCCCGGCGGTGGACATCACCAACCAGGTGCTCGCCGCGTTGCAGGCGCGCAAGGGCGCCGCGCCGGCCAAGCCCTGAGCCCCGGGCGGATCGCGGGGCGGACATGCCAGCGCGGCTCGCCGAACTGGCCGTCCGCTTCGGCTGCGAACTGCGCGGGGACCCCGACGCCGTCGTCGAGCGCGTCGCGTCGCTGCAGGACGCGGCTCCCGGCTCGCTCACGTTTCTCGCCAACCCCCACTATCGCCGTCACCTCGCGGGCACGCGCGCCACGGCCGTCGTGCTGGACGCCGACTCGGCCGCCGGGTGCCCGGTCGCGGCACTCGTGAGCCGTAATCCCTACGCATCGTACGCGCGCATGGCGCAGGTCCTGCACCCGCCACCCGCGGTCACGGGCGGCCGTCACGCGTCCGCCGTGGTGGACGAGGGCGCGGAGGTCGATCCGTCCGCGTGGATCGGGCCCGGCGCCTACGTCGCTCGCGGCGCACGCATCGGCGCTCGGGCCAGCATCGGGCCCGGCTCGATCGTGCTCGACGGAGCGCGCGTCGGGGACGACACGCGGCTCGTGGCGCGCGTCACCCTGTGCGCAGGGGCGCAGGTCGGCAGGCGCTGCCTGCTGCATCCGGGGTCGGTGATCGGCGGCGACGGCTTCGGCCACGCGCCGGACGCCGACGGCTACGTGCGCGTGCCGCAGGTCGGCAGCGTCGTCGTCGGCGACGACGTGGACGTCGGCTGCAATTCGACGATCGATCGCGGCGCGATCGGCGACACGGTCATCGGGAACGGCGTCAAGATCGACAACCTGGTGCAGGTCGCCCACAACGTGCGCATCGGGGAGCACACGGTGCTTGCCGCGTACGTCGGCATCTCGGGCAGCGCCACGATCGGCCGCCGCTGCATGCTGGCGGGGATGGTGGGGGTCGCGGGCCACCTCGAGATCTGCGACGACGTGGTGGTCACCGGCCGCACGACGGTCGCGGGCTCGATCCGCAAGGCGGGCGTGTACTCCGGCAGCCTGACGGCGGATGATGCGAGGCGTTTCCGGCGCAACGCCGCGCGCTTCAACCAGCTCGACGACCTGGCGCGACGCCTGCGCAGGCTCGAGGGAGCGGTGGAGCCGGACGACGGGGGAGGGACCGATGAGTGACCAGGGTGGCTTCGGCATCGACGAGGTGATGCGGCGCCTGCCGCACCGCTATCCGATGCTGCTCGTCGACCGCGTGCTCGAGTGCGTCCCGGGCGAGCGCATCCTCGCGCTCAAGAACGTCACGATGAACGAGGAGTTCTTCTCCGGGCATTTCCCCGGGCGTCCCGTGATGCCCGGTGTGCTGATCCTCGAGGCCATGGCCCAGGCCGCAGGCATCCTCACGTTCGTGACCGCCGGCGTCTATCCGGACGACTCGGTCCGCTTCTATTTCGCAGGCATCGACAAGGCGCGCTTCCGCCGGCCGGTCGTGCCCGGCGACCAGGTCATGCTCTCGGCGACGCTCGAGCGGAGGATCCGCACGATCTGGAAGTACTCGACCCTCGCGACGGTGGACGGCCAGGAGGTCGCCAGCGCCGAGATGATGGTCATGCCGGGCTGACGGCCCGCGATCGAAGGCGGGGGCAGCGAATGTCAGGTGCGATCCATCCCACGGCCCTGGTCGCCGCGGACGCGGAACTGGCCGAGGACGTGCGTGTCGGGCCGTTCGCGGTCATCGGGGCGGGCGTGCGCATCGGACGCGGCACGGTCGTCGGGCCGCACGCCGTGATCGAAGGCCCGACCGTCATTGGCGAGGGCAACCGGATCTTCCAGTTCGCGTCCGTGGGGGCCGACCCCCAGGACAAGAAATACCGGGGCGAGGTCACGCGCCTCGAGATCGGCGACCGCAACGTGATCCGCGAGTGCGCCACGATCCACCGCGGGACCGTGCAGGACCAGGGGGTCACGCGGATCGGCAACGACAACCTGTTCATGGCCTATTCGCACGTCGCGCACGACTGCGTGATCGGCAGCCAGTGCGTGCTGGCGAACCAGGCGACGCTCGCGGGGCACGTGCACCTCGGCGACTGGGTGATCATGGGCGGGCTGTCCGCGATCCACCAGTTCGGCAAGGTCGGAGCCCACGCCTTCATCGCGAACAACGCCGCGGTGACCCTCGACGTGCCGCCGTACGTCATGGCCGTCGGGCAGCCCGCGGGCGCGCACAGCGTCAACACCGAAGGGCTCAGGCGCCGGGGATTCTCGTCGGAGCAGATCGGCAACATCCGTAACGCGTTCCGGCTGCTGTACCGGTCGGGCCTGAAGCTCGCCGAGGCGACGGACCGCCTCGCGGAACTGGCCGCGGGCCAGCCCGAGCTGCGGCCGCTGGTCGAATTCCTGCCGCAGGCCACGCGCGGCATCGTCCGCTGAGCGGGGCGGCGCGTGATCCCGAGCGTTGACGCCGCGACGTTCGGCCTCGTCGCCGGCGAGGCTTCCGGCGACAACCTCGGCGGCCCGCTGATCCAGGCGCTCGCGGCGCGTGCAACCGCGTCGCGATTCGTCGGCATCGCCGGACCACGCATGCTCGCCGCGGGCTGCGAGGCCTGGCACGCGTCGGACGAGCTCGCCGTCATGGGGCTGGCCGAGGTGCTCCGGCACCTGCCGCGGCTGGTGCGCCTGCGCCGTGACCTGCTGGAGCGTTTCTCGGCGGCGCGGCCGGACGTATTCGTCGGCATCGACGCTCCGGAGTTCAACTTGCGAGTCGCCGCGCAGCTGAAGGCGCAGGGAATCGCGACGGTGCAGTACGTGAGCCCGCAGGTCTGGGCGTGGCGGCAGGGGCGCGTGCGCACGATCGGCGAGGCCGTCGACCTCGTGCTGTGCCTGCTGCCGTTCGAGGTGGATTTCTACCGCGCGCACGGCGTTCGGGCCGAGTTCGTCGGGCATCCGCTGGCCGACCGGGTCCCGCTCGTGAGCGATCGCGCGGCCGCTCGCTCGGCGCTCGGCCTGCCGGCCGAAGGATCCGTCATTGCAGTACTGCCCGGCAGTCGCCACGGCGAAGTGAGCCGGCTCGGTGCGCCGTTCGCCGCCACGATCGCGTGGCTGGCCACGCAGCGACCCGGGACCCGATTCGTCGCGCCGATGGCCAGTCCCGCGGCCCGCGAGTCGTTCCAGCATTCCCTTGCGACCCACGCGCCGGGCGTCGAGGTCGTGGTGGTGGACGGCGACGCGCAGCGCTGCATGGCCGCGAGCGACGTCGTGCTGCTCGCGTCGGGCACGGCGACGCTCGAGGCGGCGCTCGTGAAGCGGCCGATGGTGGTCGCCTACCGCGTCGCGCCGCTCACGAACTGGCTGCTGCGGGGCTTGAGGCTGGTCAAGACCGAATTTTTCTCCCAGCCGAACCTGCTCGCGGGCCGGCGCCTGGTGCCCGAGCACTTCCAGTCGGAGGTGCGGCCCGACGTGCTGGGGCCGTCCGTGCTCGCGCAGCTCGAGCGACCGGACCTGCAGGAACTGACGGGGGCATTCACGGACATGCACCGGGCGTTGCGGCGCGATGCCAGCGCGCGCGCGGCCGAAGCGATCCTCGGGCTGGCGGCCGAACGGCGCGGCGCGGCATGAGTGTGCGCCGCGACCCGCGCCAGGCGGGCTTCGACTGGCGTCGCCCCGGGCTGGTGGCGGGCGTGGACGAGGCGGGTCGCGGGCCGCTGGCGGGGCCGGTGGTCGCCGCCGCCGTGATCCTCGATGCCTCGAACCCGGTCGACGGGCTCGCGGATTCGAAGGTGCTCGCGCCGTCGCGCCGCGAGGAACTCGACGCATTGATCCGCGAGCGCTGCGTGGCCTGGGGGCTGGGGTGGGCCGACGCCGCCGAGATCGACTCGCTCGACATCCTGCAGGCGACGATGCTCGCGATGCGCCGTGCGCTCGCGGCGCTCGCCGTGGCGCCTGCCCACGTCATCGTGGACGGCAATCGCTGTCCGGACCTGCGGGGCATCGATCTCGAGTGCACGATCGAGGCGGTCGTCAAGGGCGACGCGACGGTCGCGTGCGTCAGTGCCGCTTCGGTGATCGCGAAGGTCGCGCGCGACGCGCACATGCGCGAGCTGGACGGCCTCTACCCGGGATACGGCTTCGCGGAGCACAAGGGATACCCGACGGCGGCGCACGTCGCGGCGCTGCGCCGGCTCGGCCCGTCCGCCGTGCACCGGCGCAGCTTCGCCCCGGTACAATCGCTGGACACACGCTGATACCCATCCGCATGGCTCGCTTCGTCCACCTGCGCGTGCACACCGAGTATTCGCTCGTCGACGGCGTCGTGCGCGTCGAGAGCGAGCACAAGGACGGCAAGGTCGTGCGCGAGGGGCTGGTGGACGCCTGCGCGCGGCTCGGCATGCCCGCGGTGGCGGTCACCGACCAGGGCAATCTCTTCGCGCTCGTGAAGTTCTACACTGCCGCGCAGGCGCGGGGCGTGAAGCCGCTGGTGGGCGTGGACGCGCTGCTCAGCGAGGAGGGTGAGCGCGCCGAGCCCAGCCGGCTGGTGCTGCTGTGCCAGGACGAGCGCGGCTACCGCAACCTCACGCGGCTGGTGACGCGGTCCTACCTCGAGGGACAGGGACGACACGGGCCGACCCTGCGGCGTTCGTGGCTGGACCCGGCATCGACCGCGGGCCTGATCGCGCTGTCCGGCGGTCGCGAAGGCGACGTCGGCCGCGCATTGCTCGCCGGTCGCGAAGAGGACGCCCGCTCGACGGTCGCATCCTGGCTCGAACTGTTCGGTGACCGTTACTACCTCGAACTGCAGCGCACGGGCCGGCCGGGCGAGGAAGAATGCATCGCCGGTTCGCTGGCGCTCGCGACGGCGCTCGGCGTGCCGGTGGTCGCGACCAACGACGTCCGCTTCATCCGCCGCGACGACTTCGAGTCGCACGAGGCGCGCGTCTGCATCCACGACGGCACGCTGCTCGCCGACCCGTCCCGGCCGCGGCGCTACAGCGAGGAGCAGTACCTGCGCTCGCCGGAGGAGATGGCGAAGCTCTTCGCCGACGTGCCCGAGGCGCTGGAGAACTCCGTCGAGATCGCCAGGCGGCTCAACCTGGAACTGCGGCTCGGCAAGGCGTCGCTGCCCGCGTACCCGGTGCCGGCCGGGCAGACCACCGAGGAATACCTCCGCGCCGAAGCGCGCAGCGGCCTCGAATCGCGCCTGTCCGCCGCAGCTGCGGCACCCGGGCTGGCTCCGGCAATCGAGCGCGCGCCATACGAGGCGCGCCTCGCGACCGAGCTCGACGTGATCTGCCAGATGGGGTTCGCGGGTTACTTCCTGATCGTCGCGGACTTCATCCGCTGGGCGCGCGACAACGGCGTTCCCGTAGGACCAGGCAGAGGTTCCGGGGCTGGCTCGCTGGTCGCCTGGGTGCTCGGCATCACCGACCTCGACCCGATCCGCCACGACCTGCTGTTCGAGCGCTTCCTGAATCCCGAGCGCGTGTCGATGCCGGACTTCGACGTGGACTTCTGCATGGAAGGCCGCGATCGCGTGATCGAGTACGTGGCGGAGCGTTACGGGCGCGAGCGCGTCTCGCAGATCATTACCTACGGCACGATGGCCGCGAAGGCCGTCGTGCGCGACGTCGCGCGCGTGCTCGCGCTGTCGTACGGGTTCGCGGACGGCATCGCGAAGCTCATCCCGTTCGAGCTCGGCATCACGCTCGACGACGCGCTCGAGAAGGAGGAGGAGCTGCGCAGGCGCTACAAGTCCGAGGACGAGGTGCGCGAGGTGATCGACCTCGCCCGGTCGCT